>SLOR01000160.1 GCA_007132395.1 Bacteroidales bacterium | reverse complement strand
GTACGCATGATTACTTCTCCGGTTACTTCATTGCGCGATGTGCTTAATATGATGGGCCAGGGTAAGCTGCCCGAAGAAAAAATTAAAACCAGCGACGACGAAATTGGTGATATGAGCAAAGCCCTCGATTTTCTTATTGAAGGACTTACCGAAAAAGCCGAATTTGCCAAACAGATTGGTATGGGTAATTTTGCCCATGAATACAAGCCTTCCAGTGAAGAAGATACCCTCGGACTTTCTCTCATAGAGATGCGAGAGAGCCTTCGCAAAGCCAAAGAGGAAGAGGATAAACGAAAAATTGAAGATACCAAGCGCAACTGGTCAACACAAGGTGTGGCTCGCTTTGCCGAATTGCTGCGCCAGAACAACGACAACCTTCAGGAGCTTTCTTTCAATATTATTAAAAACCTGGTGAAATATCTGGAAGCCAACCAGGGCGGCGTATTTATCCTGAATGAAGAAGAAGGTGAACCCTTCGTTGAACTTTCAGCTTGCTATGCTTATGAAAGAAGGAAGTTTCTGAAAAAGAAAATTATGAAGGGGGAAGGCCTTGTGGGAACTTGTTTGCAGGAAGGTGAAACCATTTTCCTTACCGAAGTGCCCGACAGCTATATCTCCATTACTTCCGGCCTGGGCGATTCCAATCCCAGGTGTATTCTTATCGTGCCACTGAAACTCAACGATGAAATATTTGGGGTGATAGAAATTGCCTCTTTCAAGGTAATGGAGCAGTATCATATTGAGTTTGTTGAAAAAGTGGCAGAATCCATTGCCTCCACCATTTCCAGCGTAAAAATAAACATTCGTACTACTGAGCTGCTGCACCAGTCGCAGGAGCAAAGTGAAGAAATGCGTGCCCAGGAAGAAGAAATGCGCCAGAACATGGAAGAGATGCATGCCACCCAGGAAGAGATGGAACGTAAAGAGGTGGAAAGTCAGGGTTTTTATGAAGCCATAAACAGCAGCATCCCTTTTGTAGAACTCTCGGTTGATGGAAACGTAAAAAGGTTTAACCCGATATTTACCCAGCTGATGCAATTCAGCGAGAATGAAACCGATTCGCTGAGCTTTTACAAGCTCTTCGACCGGGCACACATGGAAAGCCATGGAATGGCCAATGCCCTTGAATCGCTGAGCAATGGTAACAGCCTTAGCGGCGAATTCAAGCTCCAGAAGCGCAACGGTGCCTTTGTGAATGTAAAAGGCGACTTCAGACCTATAAACAATAAGTATGGAGCGCCCATAAAATTACTATTTGTGGTTATGGAAATTCTTTTCTGATAAAAGAGAATCCGGAGAGGCATTTTGATTGTAAAAATTTGCCTCTCTTTTTTTTACCAACATATTTGCTCACCAAAACACATCCAAATGTTTCTGAAGAATTTGCGAATACAGGAAAAGATGCTTACGCTTATCCTATCCATGACAGTAATAATCTATATTTTTTCCTTAGGGTATATTATTGTGAATGTTAGGGCAAAGTCTTTTTCCGATGCTGAGCAGCTTACCTTTACACAGGCCCGTGAATATGCCAACCTGGTAAAAGCAGATATCAACTACGACTTTGATTTATCAAGAGGCTTAGGATGGGCCTTGCAACATTTCCACACCATCCCGCCTGAAAATTTCGATGATTTTGTAAACCCCATGCTGAGGGAATTCCTGGAGCGTAACCCCAATTTCTTTTCTGTATGGGTTAGTTTTGAATTGGATGCTTTGCTGCCCGATTATTATCTTCCCTATGGAAGGGTAAGGCATACCTTTGTGAGGGAGAATGGTAATATCATTTTCCAGCAGGATACCCTCAACATTGACGGTGACGATATTGGCAGTTTATATCACCAGATAAAACTCAGTATGGAGGAAACCCTTACCGACCCCTATTGGTATTCCTACACGGGAAGGGAAGAAGACCAGATTCTGGAGGTAAGCCCATGTATCCCCCTTATCAGAAATAATCAATTTGCCGGGCTGGCCGGTACCGATATTATCCTTGACCGGTTCCAGGATATGATTCAGGAAATCAACCCTTTTGAGGTGGGCTATGCCTTGCTTCTTTCCAACGATGGAAGCTATGTGGCCTACCCTGATGATGACATCCTGGGTGAAAACATTGGAGAATTGCGCCGCGAATATGCCGAAGAATACCGTGTGCTGGAAAGGATTCAGAATGGAGAGTTTTTCTCCCATTATTTTTACAATGAAGCAATGGAGCAGATGTCCTTTATTGCCTATGCACCCATTTATATCGGCGATACCGATAAGCCCTGGTCCTTTGCAGTGGTAATACCCCGAAGCTACATTGTTGCCGAAGCCAATAACCTGTTTTACCGCTCGCTTCTGGTGGCTTTGCTTGGGCTGATAATTCTGAGTATTATCATTTATGCCATTGCCCGCAATATTACCTTACCGCTTGGTAGTACCATTGAAACCCTTAATGCCATTGCTTTAGGTGATATCAGAAACGCGAAGGAACTGGAGATAAAAAACAACGATGAAATTGGCGAAATGTCAACCGCATTGAATAAACTCCTGCAAGGACTTAAGAATACTGCAGGATTTGCACAAAAAATCGGGGAAGGAAACCTGGAAGAAGATTTTAAAAAACTCAGCCAGAAAGATGTGCTGGGCGAAGCCTTGCTTAATATGCGCGACAGCCTGAAGGCTGCCCGGGAGGAAGAATTGAAAAGAAAAGCCGAAGACGAGAAACGAAACTGGGCAGGGCAGGGTTACACCACATTTGCCGATATTCTTCGCAAGGATAATGATAAACTGGACGAGTTGTCCTTTAATGTAATCAACAATCTTGTTAAGTACGTAGGTGCCATACAGGGGGGATTGTTTATTCTTAACGACGAAGACGGAAACAACCGCTTCCTGGAGTTAGTGGCCTGCTATGCCTACGACCGCAAAAAGTATTTAACCCGCAAAATTGAAATGGGCGAAGGGCTCGTGGGGGCATGTTTTATGGAAAAGAAAACCATCTACATGACGCAATTGCCGCAGGATTATGTCCGTATCACCTCCGGATTGGGCGATGAAAATCCTGACTGCCTTCTTATTGTTCCCATTCAGCTCAACGAGGAAGTATATGGTGTAATTGAGCTGGCTTCTTTCAAACCCTTTGAAAAACACGTGATAGAGTTTATTGAAAAGGTGGGTGAAAATATTGCGAGCACCATATCCAGTGTAAAAATCAATATGCGTACAGCCTACCTGCTTGAGCAATCGCAGCAGCAGGCCGAAGAGATGAGGGCACAGGAGGAGGAGATGCGTCAGAACATGGAAGAGATGTCGGCCACACAGGAAGAACTTGGGCGAAAAGACAAGGAAGTGCAGAACTATATGGAAACCTCAGAAAAGATGTTCTGCATTATGGAATATGACCTGGATGGAAATATTCTGAAGGTTAATCAAAACTTTGAAGCACTTTCGGGCTATACCCGGAGTCAGCTTTTAGGAAAGCATATTAGTATTTTCTTTGACAATGAAAACTGGCAACAGTCCGAAAATTACCATAAGTTCTGGGATATGCTCAAAAGTGGTAAAGCAGTTAAGGGTGCCCTGCGAAGAAAAAGGGCCGATGGCTCTTACTATATTATCAAAGGGGTTACCAATGCCGCCAAAAATGAGTATGGCCAGATAGAAAAAATTGTTGAGATTTCGCTGGACATTACTGTCGAAGCAGTATCCAAAGATAAATAAGAGAATCCGCCCCTGGTGTTTTTATATCGCTGTCGCGGAAAAAAGCGTCGCTAAAACAAACTATGTAATTATATTCTGTAATTTTGCCCGGTTAATTATTGCATAAACAAACAAAATTCATGGCTTCGCTATAGAAGCTGTATTAACCCAAAAACAATTTACTATGAGAACGCTTAAAATTATAACCTTTGCCATAATTGCAATTTTTGCTTTGCAAGCCTGCAAAACCACCAATAATCCAGAGGATGTAACCCGTAAATTTATGAACCACCTTATGGCCGGTGAGTATGCCAAAGCAGGTGAATATGGCACAGAATCCACCAAACAAATGATGCAAATGTTTGAAGCCCTTGAGTCGTTAGGGGGTGAAGGCATGGCTGAAGATGAGGTAAAGCCCGAAAAAATCAAAGACATTGAATGCGATGTTACCGGCGAAGAGGCCGTATGCCGCTTTCAGGAAGATGGTGAAACGGCCGAGGTGCATCTGGTAAAAAAAGATGGCAAATGGTTGGTGGACATGAAGAAAGAAAATCCCTTCGGCGATATGGATATGGACTGGGACGGTGAAGATACCGAATGGGAAGTTGAAGGAACCGAAGAAGAGTGGAATTAAAACCTGCCCTTAAATAATTTATAATACAATATGAAATTCCCTGACACCAGAGGGGGAGCAGTATTGCTACTGCTAACTGTACTTTTAAGCATGTTTGGAAGCTCGTGTAATAACACAGCTTCCAATCGTGTTTTAAAGGATATATATGAGCTTACGCCACAGGAAATAAACCTGCTGCAGGATGGTGATATTATCCTTCGTCATGGCTATGGATTCGTGAGTAATACCATTGTAAAAACCCTGGCAGAAGATATCTCAGTATCTCACGCGGGAATTATTGTGAAAGATAAGCGCGGGCAATGGCAGGTTATCCATTCTGTTTCGCAAAGCCTGTCAGATTATGACGGTGTGCAGACAGTCCCCCTGAATAATTTCATACGCGACAGCCAGCCCGGTTCAGTAATAGTAGTACGATTCAGGGATGAACCAGAGAGATCCGAACTCTTGCCGTCAGTTTCCGGCAAAGCCTGGGACTACCTGCAGCAGCAAATCCCTTTCGATTATTCTTTTGATTTGGAAGATTCTACCCGTTTCTTCTGTACAGAATTTATAGCCAGGGTAATTTCGGAGGTGTATGATGAATCATTGTACTATGCCCTTTACCCGCCTCACCTTTCTGCTCTTGACAAACTGAAGTTCGGAGTGTTCCTCGATCCCCGGTGGTTTAAAGTAATACTTAATCACCAGGAAACCGATAAACCCTGAATTAACGACTGCCCAAGGCTTCCTTGTAAACATTCAGACATCTTT
>SLOR01000367.1 GCA_007132395.1 Bacteroidales bacterium | reverse complement strand
GGAGTCGGGGATATCGAAAAAGGTAGCTTTCCGCCCGCCGGAGCCCAGTCCGAAGCCAATGATATAGCCAAAGTAAACGCCGAAAGGGAACAGTACAATGTTGAGCCAGAAATATATTTTGCGGAAAAAGCGGAAAAGCATCAGGGTGCTTTGGATAGAATTGCGAATGTTGTCCTGGCTTTTGTTCCAGATGTTTGTAAGTAGACGGAGGTTGCGGTAATAATATACCAGGGAGCCTGTAAAGGCAAGGATAAGAATGCCCGTGTTGAAAATAAAATAGGGTTCGGGCATCCTGAACATGATGGCCACCAGCAGAGGAATAGCCATCAAAATGGCTCCGATTTCAATGCGCAGGCTCCTTTTGAGCTTATCGGCTGGCCCCGATGATTTAGCCCTGAGCATCCGCATGATTTCTTCCCTGCCGGGCCCCTCGGGATTCTGCCCGTAAGAGCGGTTCCACATTTTCTTTAGTTGATTGAACTCGTCCATAAAATAAACGCTATTGTTGTTCAAGAATTTTTTTCAGTTTCTCGCGTATGCGCAGCATTTTTACCCGCACGTTGTTTTGGGTTATACCCATAACATCGGCTATTTCCTCGTAACCCACCTCGTCCAGGTAAAGCATTACCATGGCCTTTTCTACTTCCGAAAGCTGGGTAATGGCCGCGTGCAGCATCTCCATTTCCTCTTTGCGCTGGCGCCCGTCTTCGTACGATAACGAAATATTATCAGCCGTAACAGAATGCTGAAGCGGGTTTCGTTTCTGCTTTCTGAATCCTGATATGGCCGTGTTTAAGGCTATGCGATATATCCAGGTGCTGATTTTTGCTTCCCCCCTAAAGCCTCCCCAGGCCTTCCACAGCTGCGCGACGATGTCCTGGTAAAGATCATCACAATCTTCATCCAGCGGACAATACATCTTGCAGACTTTAAAAATTATTCCCCTGTGGGTTTCAATGGTTTCAACAAAATCTTTTTCCGCCACGTAGCATTGATGTTTAACTGATTTGACGTTTAAGATGCAAATTCATTACACGCTTCCCTAAAAAAATCTTTATCCCCTATAATGATATGCTATCGGCGCTGAGCGCAGATTGTGATGCTTTTATGTATCTGTGGAAGCATTCTTTGGCATGGCTCTAAGCTTGCTGTCGAAAGGCTCGTCAGTCCTTCTTAATGTATCTTACAGAAAAGCCACAGTTTTTATCATCAATAATATGGTGTACTTTTTCTTTCTTATGGATAAGATACCTGAGCCATGCATTGGCATCGCCTGCTTCGGTGGATGTCCAGAAGTCGGCGGCACGGTCAACACTCATAAAAACGCCTTTGATATTGCGGTATCCTGCAAACAGGATATTTAGGCCCGAGGCTCCCCCCGGCATCATCTTACTCCATGCTGCCTCCTCTCCACCCAGGGCCTCTAGCAGAAGGCTCCAGTCGTCCTGCGAGGGGAGTTTCCACCCTTTAGGGCAGGCTTCCATGGCGGCTTGCCAGGTGTATAAACGCCCGAATTTTTCACCGTACATTGCGTTGTCTTCATAAAACCAACTGCCCGGGGTGAGCAGTGCCAGGTTTTCGGCCATCCACAATTGGGTTCCCACTTTCACAACGGGATATTCTTTGCCTCCCAGCTCCAGGGGAAGATAATTTTCAAGCTCCATGCGTTTCGGGATAAGGGTTATCAATAAGTAAATGTAAACAAATTTCGCTGAGGCTGCAAAGTTTTTCACCTCTCCCGGCCATGCAGTAGGCCTATATTAACTCCATTTCAAACAGTGCTGCCAGGTGCCCTTTTAGTTTTGTTTTTACTTCTTCTATGTCAATGTCTTTGCCTAGTTCCATTTGCATAGAGGTGGCTTTTTTATCGGTGAAACCGCAGGGGTTGATAAAATCAAAATACCGCAGTTCTGTATTTACGTTGAAGGCAAAGCCGTGCATGGTAACCCAGCGGCTGGTGCGGATGCCGATGGCGCAAATTTTGCGTGCCTTGCCTGGCTTATCGTGGTCGAGCCATACACCACTGGCACCTTTGAGCCGGTCGCCGGTAATGCCGTATTCTGCAATGGTGCGTATAACGGCTTCTTCCAGGTAAGCTACATACTTGTGTATGTCGGGGAAAAAGTTGTCAAGGTCAAGAATGGGATAACCCACAATCTGGCCGGGGCCGTGGTAGGTGATATCGCCGCCGCGGTCGGTTTTTACAAAAGTGGCTTCATGATTTTGCAACTGCAGATGGTTGATAAGCAGGTTGTTTTCTGAGCCGTTTTTTCCCAGGGTGTAAACATGGGGGTGCTCAACAAATAAAAGATGATTGGGGGTGGGATGTTGGGTGTTATTGCTGCGATTGGTCAGCTTGATGCCGATTATCTCGTTAAAGAGTTTTTCCTGGTAATCCCAGGCGGCCTGGTATTCCATAGGGCCCAAATCGCGGAAAGTTGTAGTTTTATTCATCGTATAGGATATATTGACAGGGGTTAAAAGTCATATTGTGTTTCAATAATGTCGTCATCAGCTGCTGATGGCAGCAAATCAAACCTGTTGAGCATCTGCTTCCTCGCTTGCCGGACAGCCTTCAGTTTGTAACCCAAAGTGCTGTCAGTTCTGCTGCTTAGTTGTGCGATGTATTCATCCTCCCGGTAGGTATATTCCCTTTCGGGCAAAAAAGCTTTTCGGGTGATGGTAGGATAAAGTGTATCATTCAGGCTTTCAAGATAACGGAACAGGGATACTGTTTTTTCAAAATACAGGCTATCATTTTGCGATATGGGAAACCGGTTAAAAGAGGACAGGGTAGTACTGATAATTTTACTCATGGAATCCATTGCTTCTTCCGCTTTTGGTTTGTCTATGCTTTTCAACGCCTCCATCCAGTATTGCTCCTGCTCAAAAAACAATCGCAGCCCTTGCATACTCGTGCGGTCGGCTTCGGCCATCTCATGCCGTGGGTGGGTGCATCGTGTACCCAACACGGCAACAGTTAAACCCAGGAGCAGATAAATGGTTTTTTTCTTCATTACGATAATCGTTGAAAGCTTGTAACTTTGTGATGTAATTGCATACTCCGTGTTGTGCCGGGGCAATTCCTGCAAAAAGCCTTTTCATTTTTATTTCTGCAAAATTATGGAAAACAATATAAAAAGCATCGAAATAATGTCGCCGGTAGGGTCTTTCGAATCCCTTATGGCTGCCATACAAGGCGGTGCCGATTCAGTATATTTCGGAGTGGGTAAGCTCAACATGCGTTCTCGGTCCTCGCAAAACTTCAGCCTTGACGACCTGGATGAAATCGTTGATATCGCCCGAAAAAATAACGTGAAGACCTATCTTACCCTGAACACCATCATCTACGATGAAGAAATGGTAGAGATGCAGACTACGGTGCAAAGGGCAAAACAGGCAGGCATTTCTGCCATCATTGCTTCCGATTTGAGTGTGATAGATTATGCCCATAGCCAGGGAGTGGAGGTGCATATTTCCACCCAATGCAATATTACCAATCTGCAGGCGGTGAAGTTTTTCAGCCGTTTTGCCGATGTGATGGTTACCGCCCGCGAACTCAGCCTGCAACAGGTGGCAGATATTGTAAAAGGAATTGGAAAGCAGCAGATAAAAGGACCCTCAGGAGAACTGGTGCAGATAGAAGTATTTGTACACGGGGCTTTGTGCATGGCTGTTAGCGGCAAATGCTACCTCAGCCTTGATAATATGAATTATTCTGCCAACCGCGGGGCCTGCCTGCAGTTGTGCCGAAGAGGATACACGGTGAAAGACAAGGAGGGTGAATTTGAACTAGACGTGGAAAACCAGTATATCATGTCGCCCAAAGATCTTTGCACCCTTCCCTTTATGGACAAGATTGTGATGGCCGGGGTACGGGTTTTTAAAATTGAAGGCCGGGGCCGCGGACCGGAATATGTAAAAACTGTTACCCGCGTGTATCGCGAAGCGGCTGATGCTTGTGTGCAAGGGACTTTCGATCCTGTAAAAGTTGAGGGCTGGATGCAGCAACTCAAAAAAGTGTACAACCGCGGATTCTGGGATGGCTACTACCTGGGGCGTAAACTGGGTGAGTGGACAGAACAATACGGTTCGCTGGCAACCCATAAAAAGGTATATGTGGGCAAAATAACCAACTATTTCACAAAAATGGGCGTGGCCGAAGTGAAAATGGAAACCGGTGAGTTGACCCCTGAAGATGATATATATATTACCGGCCCTACCACTGGTGTGCTGGAAATGCAGCCCGGTGAAATCCGCGTGGATTTAAAGCCCGTACCACAAACCCGCAAAGGAGAGATGTGCTCTTTCAAAACCCCTGAGCTGGTAAGGCGTGGCGATAAGGTGTACAAGGTAGTAGAGGTAAAGCAGGAATTTTAAAACCCTACTCGGCCTGCGAGGCAAAGTACCTTTCCACCTCATCCAATCCCCCATTGGCATCAGGACGGATATCTTTAATGATTAGCCCTTTTTCCAGCAGAATTACCCGCTGACAAATTCCAGACAGGTGATTGATGTTATGGCTGGAAATCAGCATAGTTGTGCCGCGGCGCTCATTCTCCTCTTTGATAAGGTTGCGGATGATAAGCTGTGAGCTGGGGTCGAGAAAGTTAAAGGGTTCATCGAGCAGCAGTAGCGAGGGCTTGGGCAGCATGGCGGCCGCAATGCCTACCTTTTGTTTATTTCCTGTGGAAAGTTGCCTTATGTATTTGTCGGTATCCATTATTTCTTCACCCAGGAAGCGTCGGTACTGCTCAAGGTTCTCATCTACCTGTTGCGGTGATAGTCCGTAAACTTCCCCGTTAAAATGAAAATACTCCCGGGGTGTAAGAAAACCAATAAGAAAACCTTCGTCGAGAAAACTTCCTGTGTGTCGTTTCCAATGGGTGCTATCGTTTACCTTTTCATCGCCTATCTGCACGTACCCCTCTGTAGCTTCAATGAGGTCGAGGGTAAGCCTCAGCAGGGTGGTTTTTCCTGCTCCGTTGTTGCCCACGATGCCCACCAGCTCTCCCTGTTCTATTTTCAGTGAGGGGATGTTGAGTGCGGTTTGTCCGCTATATTGTTTTTCCAGTT
>SLOR01000405.1 GCA_007132395.1 Bacteroidales bacterium | reverse complement strand
CCGATTCAAAAAAGTTAAATGCATCAATGTCGGAGTTGCGTGTGGTACTGGAAAGCTTACGGATAATTCTTCCCGATTCGGCATCGGCCAGGAATAAATCCAGAGAGAAAAGGTCCTTCTCCGAAAAAAAAGCAATGAACTTGCCATCAGGACTCAATGAAGGAGATATATTAATATCACCTGCATTATCAATATCAATAAGTCTGCGACCTGTGGCGTCAAGCATTGCTGAGTCGGCAAGAAAATCCTTAAAATGAGAATAGGTAGCACTTTTCCAAAGGTCGGATACCGTGTTGGCATTTAACCCGATTACACGCTCAATGGCTCTTTCGTAGCCAAACTTGGCTGTTTCTCTGTACAGGGGCACAATAACATCATCACCCCAGGTCCTTCCCACGAAAGCCACAAAAGAATGACCATACCGGTAAGGGTTGTAGGAGTAATTTCGGGTCATATCTCTTAGGGAAGGAAAATCATCTCTTATTACTGCATCACGAATTATCATGGAAGTATGAGCATCGGTACTTCCGATGGAGAAATACTCGGCCATACCTTCCACCAGCCACAGGGGCAGGTTCCGCAATGAATTCAGCGACAGGGAGTCATCTACAAAAAGTGCTCTGAAGTGAAATACGTGTACCAGCTCATGGCCAATAACGTGATCCGTTTGGGCATTGGTTTCCAATACGGGTATCACCACCCTGTTTTTCAGTGCTTCAGTTACACCCTGGGTGCCAATGCCGATCATACCTCCAATGGCGGTAGTCTGCTGGAATTCGGGGTGATTCTGGTAAATGAGGATAGGACTGGGTTGCTCAAAGGTATCTTTAAACAACTGCTGATGGCGGATGTACCATTTTTCAAAAGAGTTGGCAAGGGCATTTACCACTGAATCATTCTCAAAATAATGATAAATGGTAAAATTAGGTGATTCATACACCTGGAAGTCAAAACTTCTGTAACTTGGTTTGTTGCGGCCAAAATATTGGCCATAAGCCGTAGACACATCTGCCAAAAGGAAAATCAGCAAAAAAACCGGCAATATTTTAAGGCTTGATAAAACATTGCCTTTACGGAAATTTATTCTGCACATAGATCTATTATTTTGCACAAGGATTAAGACTAAAATAGTTTACACAAAAATTATACCTCTCTAACTTCCCAGTTTCTTCCTTTTTACATCTTAAACAGTAGTTGAAAATATTTTGTTTAATTTTTTACCATCAAAAGTAAAACAATTGTATCGGAAAAAATAAATACGCTGAGATTTATCATCACCCGTGGATTATAATAACAGATAAAAGTAGTATTTATTGAAGAAATACCTTATTGTTTAAAAAAATTAACCCTTACTTAAAACTACTTTTTTTTCGGTAAAACAAAATAGTTTGCAAAAGGGTAATCCTTTTTATATTCAATTACTTATATATTTTAATTTTTCAATAATTGCAATGATAATAATTTGAGAAATAGGGTATAACCGGAATAAAGGTTTTCAAAATCACGTATTTTTCAGAAAGGGTATTCATTTTTTTTTTGCACATTTGCAGCAAAATTAAATGCTATGATGGAAGCCAACGAAAAGTATTTCGAGAAATTCAGGAAAAACATTATCGGGATCGATCAAACCTTTGTATCTCCTTACGGTATTCAGAAATTGGTATATGCTGACTGGATTGCCAGTGGCAGGCTTTACGAACCCATTGAACGGACCTTGCAGGAAAAATTCGGTCCTTTTGTAGGGAATACCCATACAGAAGCCAGTGAAACAGGTACGCTGATGACCAATGCCTACCATTATGCCCACAAAAAAATTAAGGAACATGTAAATGCCGGTCCGCAGGATGTAATAATTACGGCAGGCAGTGGCATGACTACGGTAATCAACAAATTTCAAAGAATACTCGGATTGCGCATCTGCGGAAAACTATCTGCAGGCAAATGCATGCAGAATGCCGAAAAACCTGTGGTGTTTATTTCGCACATGGAGCATCACTCCAACCATACCTCATGGTTTGAAACCATTGCCGATGTGGTTGTTATAAATCCCGGCGAAAACATGCTCATCGATACCGATGAATTGCGCAAAGAATTGGAGAAGCATAAAGACCGAAAACTGAAAATCGGCTCTTTTACCGCATGCAGTAATGTTACCGGCATAAGAACACCTGTACACGAGCTGGCCCGTATTATGCATGAGAATGGAGGCGTTTGCTTTATTGATTATGCCGCATCGGCCCCCTATGACGAGATCAACATGCACCCCGACGATCCAATGGAGAAACTGGATGCCATCATGTTTTCGCCCCATAAATTCCTGGGCGGCCCGGCTACACCCGGAGTACTTATCTTTGATTCGTCCATTTACAATTCACAGGTTCCTGACAATCCCGGTGGTGGGACCGTGGACTGGACCAACCCCTGGGGCGAATATAAGTATATCGATAATATTGAGATGAGAGAAGATGGAGGAACCCCCGGATTTCTTCAAACCATAAAAACCGCCCTGGCTATCAACCTGAAAGACCAGATGGGCGTGGAAAATATTCACAAACGCGAAAATCAGCTGCTGGACATTGCCTTTCGCGAACTTGATAATATACCCGGCTTAAGAATGCTGGCCGATAATACCCGCGACCGATTAGGTGTAATTTCCTTCTATTTCGAAAACATCCATTACAACCTCGGGGTTAAGTTGCTCAACGACAGGTATGGAATTCAGGCAAGAGGGGGTTGTGCATGCGCAGGCACCTACGGACATTTTCTTCTTGATGTGAGTTATGAGCACTCCAGAAGTATTACCACGAAAATAAATACAGGAGACCTATCTGAGAAACCTGGCTGGATAAGACTTTCCCTACATCCTACAATGACAGACCAGGAGCTTCTGTTCATTATGGAAGCGCTTAAAGACATTCGCCAAAACCATGAAAAGTGGGTTAAGGACTACAGGTATAATCCAAAAACCAATGAATTCAAGCACTACAAAGCACCCGAAGATTATACTGATTTTGTAAAAGACTGGTTTAAGCTGGAGGCGCCTCCATTGTAGTATTTTGTTTTCCCCTGAGAAGTAACAACATCAGCTGTTAAAATTCCTTTGCAAGCGACCCAACTGGGTGGTCCACCACATTTGTGTAAACTCCATATCCGAAGATTCGGCATAATCGCTTATAATTAGAGCCGATTCGCCGGACACCGGTTCATGGGTAATTTTCATTTCAAGGATGAAGCCTTCGTGAAAGTCATCTGTCCACTCAAACCTAACCATCTCCGGTTCCTTGGACTCTATAAGCTTTGCAGACTGCTCACTGCCCTCCCAGTAAAAATGAAAGTGGTTATCATCCACAGTAACTTTATCAGCAAACCAACGGGCCAAGCCTTCGGCTGTACTTATAAGGGTATAAATCAGTTTTGGAGATGCTTTAATAGGAAACTCCAATGTAAATCTGTTTAAGGGCGTCATATCCAAATATTTTAAGGAACTATCGCTTTTGTGCAATATACAAAAAAAACACCTATAGCTTGGTTTTTGCTATAATATTTTTCAACCACTTATTAACAACACAGGCAGAAAAAACAGCACATAAGGGAATGATTATCATATGAAATGTACACCACTATTTCGTCCGGTTTATTTTAACTTTTTACTTGTGGAAATCATTCTCATTTTTTCCAATTATGCCTGCCTCAGGCAATGAAAAATTGTGTAGGTTTGCGCTTTCTTTTAACCATAGAAAATGCAAAAAAACATTTACCTTGTTTACCTGCTCACACTGCTTGCCGTGGCCTTTTGGGGAATATCGTACGTGTGGATGAAGGTGGTTTTTGAATACTACGAGCCCATTACCACCATGTTTTTGCGATTAAGCCTTTCTTCTGTATTTCTGTATATCTTCCTCACCCTTACCGGCAAAAAGGAAAAAATCAAAAAAGAGGATTACCTTTCCTTTGTAATACTGTCCTTCTTTTCCCCTTTCTGTTACTTTATCGGGGAAAGTTTCGGGTTAAAATTTGTATCTCCCACCATCGCAGCTGTAATCATAGCAACTATCCCGGTGCTTACACCCTTCCTTGCCTATGTGGCATTTCGTGAAAGACTCGCCTTTATTAACATCATCGGTTTCATTATATCTTTTTTCGGGGTTACTATCATGGTACTTGATTTCGAATTCCGTTTCAGTGCTTCGCCAATGGGAGTTGCGTTGTTGTTTTTTGCGGTATTGTCGGCACTGGTAAACATTGTTTTTTTGAAAAAACTGGCCATGAAGTATTCATCAACTACCATCATTAAGGTACAAAACATCCTTGGGGCGATTTTTTTCCTTCCCCTGTTTCTTATTTTCGACTTTAGTCATTTCGTTACAGTTAAGCCAACCCCCGAACTGGTGTGGGCCCTGCTGAAGCTGGCCATATTTGCCTCAACCCTGGCATTTATGTTTTACACAATAGCAGTAAGAAACATTGGCGTAGCGCGTACATCCATTTTCGCCAACCTCATACCGGTATGTACAGCCATTTTCTCTTATTTTTTGATTGGCGAAAAAATTGACCTGAGCAAAATACTGGGCATTATAATCGTTATTTCGGGACTGATGCTCACACAGATAGCAAAGTTGAGAAAGAGGAAAGAGTTGACAGAGCAGGAAAAATCCTGAAACTTTCACTAATTAATTCTTGTAATTTAAAATTCTTTACTATTTTTGCACCACTCAAAACCAAGGCAGGTAACGCCTGCATGAACGCAAAAGTTCTTTTAGTCTATTAAAACACGGCGGGGTAGCTCAGGTGGTTAGAGCGTCGGATTCATAACCCGAAGGTCACGAGTTCAACTCTCGTCCCCGCTACTAAAAAGTCCCGGTAATTCATTGAATTGCCGGGACTTTTTTTTACGTATCCATACATCTCTTAAAACCACCCTGAAAGGGTAAAGCCTTCCTGTATTACTCAAGCTCAGATCCATCTGAAAACACACCCCTGTGACCCCGACGAGGTAATTATTAACTTCAAGGAAAGCCTTGGGGGCTGATATGTTGGCCATCGAAGCCCTTAACAAGATTACAGAAAGATACCAGAAAGCCGGT
>SLOR01000257.1 GCA_007132395.1 Bacteroidales bacterium | reverse complement strand
CCTCTTCCACCGTACAGGGAGGTGGAAGCGGCATCTGTCAAAAGGGTAATGGATTCAATGTCTCCGGGATTGAGGAAATTTAGCGGGTCGCGCATTCCATCTGCAAAACGGGGGTCCTGGGGCAGGCCGTCCACCACGATCAGAGGTTGCCCGGTGGCAGCAAACAGGGAGGAAGAACCCATGGCACCGGGGGCGCCGCCATCAAGGGTGATCCACAAACCCGGTGCACGTCCTTGTATGAGTTGCCAGATGCTGGCATTGTTCCCCTTGTTAAAATCCTCTGCAGTTAATACCACTCCAAAGGCTGTTTCGTGGAGATTCCGGGGCAAATCTCCTGAAAGACTTTTCATACCCTGGGTTTCATTTTCTGGGGGAGTTTCCCCGGCAAATAAAATTGTAACCTGAAGAACAAACAAAAAGAGGCAGATAATCAGTTTTCTAAAAACACAGAACTTGACATACAGAGTACTGTTGGATATGGGCGTGTTTTTCATAATCCTTTTGTGTAAATTTTTCTTTATCTGTCTTACAGAATTTTACTCCTTATTTGGTCTGAGTTATCTGTTTTAAATGCTTGCCAACGGCAGTTCGTCTAAAAACCCTGCCGGTATTTTCAAATTACTTCCAAATATAAACGTATAGATCGAATATTTTATGTCTTTAGCGTGAATATATGCAGGGTGTGCCAGGACGAAAACCATGTAAAGCTATGACCATCTCATGCTTTTCTTTGTTCACTAGCATCCTTTGCGCTTTGAGCGTGGTATTTTACGGGTTGGTCAATCTCTTTTCTTGTATTTCTCCTATAGTGCATACTTTTGCACGAAACCTAAATCCCACACATTCACCTTTTAAAAGAAAGTATTAATGAATCTCACAATCCTCAATGGCGGGCCCACAGAAGCAGATGGCAGTTTTGCGCTGTATTGCAGCACGCTGTCAGAAAAGCTGGGCCAAACCCACACACTACAGCATTTTATGCTCGATAAAATGGAAACAAAACAATGCATTGGCTGCTGGAACTGCTGGTGGAAAACACCGGGTATTTGCACTCTGGTAGATGATGCCGAGCAGGCACTGCATGCGGTGGTGCATACTGACTTGCTAATCTTTGCATCACCCATCACGGCAGGGTTTACCAGCAGCACGCTCAAGACCTTCCAGGATCGCCTGGTATCTCTTCTGCATCCTTACATTCAACTGGTGAAGGGCGAATGCCATCATCGCAAACGCTACGACAAATACCCCGACTTCGCCCTGTTACTGCAAAAGGAGCCCAATACCGATGCAGAAGATATCGAAATAATTACAGATATTTACAAACGTCTGGCCGTGAATTTTCATACAAGCCTGAAGTACGTTTGGTTTACCGAGACCACAAAAATGGAGGACATATCGCATGAGCTTAGCCATAATTAACGGATCGCCCAGAGGGAAGAAGAGTAATTCTAAAATCCTGATCGAACATTTCCTGGCGGGCTATCGCAGCCAGAGCAACCACGAAAACATTTCAGTATCGTACCTAATCAAGTCAGACCAACAAAAAGAACATCTGGCAAGCTTTTCCGGTTCCACTAATGTAATTTTGATTTTTCCGCTTTATACCGATTGTATGCCCGGCATGGTAAAAGCCTTTTTTGAACAAATCATACTGCTGAAAGAAAAACCGCAGAACCTGGGTTTCATTGTGCAATCGGGTTTCCCTGAGGCCATCCATTCGGTGTATGTGGAACGCTACTTACAAAAACTTACCCTTCGGCTGGGTTGCAATTACCTGGGCACCGTTATCAAGGGTGGCGTGGAAGGCATACAGGTGATGCCCGACAGCATGACCCGCAAGGTATTCAGCAAATTCAGGGAGTTGGGTGCACACTTTGCCCAACATGGAGAGTTTTCGCCCGCCATGGTAAAACAACTTAAAAGCCCCCTGCGCATGTCGAAATTACAACAAACCGGCTATCGATTGGTGAGCCTTACCGGCCTTACCAATTTCTACTGGAACAGCAATCTCCGGAAAAACGGTGCCTGGGAAAAACGCTTTGACAAACCTTATGCCTGACCATCCTAATCCTCTTCCCCTATGCGACTGTGGACTTACATGAACGATAAATGGCTGCTTTTCATCGGAATTCCCCTGGTGGGATTTGCAATGCCGTTAATTTTCAACCAGTTAAACCTTTCGCTTCTTTTCAATGAAGGCTATAGAAACCTGGTAATGAGTGTGATTACCACCATCACCATCTGGCTGGGGATACGCAGTATCGTGATTTATCTTTGGAAGAAGTATCCCTGGGAAAAGGATCCATGGATGCATCTGATATGCGAGCTGGTCATGGTAACCGCCTATACTACGCTCATCGGCTTTTTAAGCTACCTGCTGTATATGCACACCAATTTTGTTAACCTGGAAGATGATTATGATCTTTTCCCTTCGGTTGCCATTACCATACTCATCACCTATCTTATCACATGCATCCATGAGGCATGGTTCTTCTATACGCAATGGAACATCAGCCTGGTAAAAGCCCAGGTACTGGAAAAGGAGAACATACAATCGCAATACGAAACCTTGAAAAGCCAGGTAAATCCCCATTTCCTGTTCAACACCCTAAACACCCTGGCCACCCTCATTGAAGAAAACCCGCAGGTAGCCGTAAAGTATGTGGAAAATACCGCCGATTTTCTGCGCAACATCCTGAGCATGAAAGATAAAGAGGTAATCAGCCTGAAGGAAGAAATCAATATCATCAATACATTTTACGCATTACAGAAGCAACGGTTTGGAGATAACCTGCAGATGGAGTTGCTGGTAAGCCCCGCCAGTCTCGAAATGCAGATCCCACCACTTTCCTTGCAGATGCTGGTAGAGAATGCCATCAAACACAACATCATTTCCTCCGACATGCCGCTGCATATAATCATAGAAGCCAACAAACACGGAATAGTAAGTGTAAAAAACAACCTGCAGAAAAAAATGCAGCACAAACCCTCAAGCGGCATTGGGCTGCAGAATATCCGCAACCGATTCAGCTTTCTGTCCGATCAAGCCATTGAGGTAAACGAAACTGAAGCACATTTTGAAGTGATCCTATCTTTGCTGACGGAGTGAGTTATGATGATGGGGAATGGGAAAAGGCTTTAAGGTATGGGGTGTGAGGTAAGGGGAATGGAAAATGGGAGATGGAAATCCGGAATTTGGTATGAAAGCCCCCCACGGCCCTCCCTACGAATAAGGAGGGGTTTTACGGCAGCAGAAGTTCAGGGCTTTAGCAGTAAAATGCTAAAGATTTGTATTGCGGTAGCTGCTTAAAAAATAGTTCAAGCTTGCAGCCTTCCCCTCCTTACTCGAAGGGAGGGGTGCCCGAGGGGCGGGGTGGGTCAACATAAAACCCTTATATTTACATCCCTAAAAATACCACTTTCATCCAGCACACGATTTTCCCAAAAGCACTGTAGCATGCATCTCAAAGCACTTATCATAGAAGACGAACCCGCCGCAGCCCGCCGTCTGGAAAAAATGATCCTGGCCATTGAACCCCAGCTCGAAATTGTCGGTCCCCTCGATTCGGTTGCGGCCTCCATCCATTGGTTTCAGCACAACCCAATGCCCGATTTGGTATTTCTGGATATTCATCTGGGCGATGGCATCAGCTTTGGCATTCTTGAAAAAGTGGATGTGGCCTGCCCCATCATTTTCACCACTGCATACGATGAATACGCTATCCAGGCATTCAAGCACAATAGCATCGACTACCTGTTAAAGCCGGTAAAAAAGGAGGAGCTGCTTTTTAGCATGGAGAAATTCAAAAAACATCAACCGCAGGGCCAACCCCCCATGCCCGATTTGAAATCGCTTTTGGATAATTTGATGGCCCCACCCAACAGTTTCAAAAAAAGGTTTATAGTAAATTATGGTGATAAAATACGGGCCATCGACATTCAGGATATTGCCTATTTCTTCATCCTGGAAAAGAGTACTTTTCTGATTACCCATCAAAACGACAGTTTTGGTGTAAACTATTCGCTGGATCAGCTGGAGAGCCTGCTTAACCCCGATAAATTTTTTCGCATCAACCGAAAGTTCATTATCAGCTTCAAGGCCATCAAAAGCATGTGGGTATGGTCGCGCTCCCGGGTGAAGCTACAACTGGCACCCGAATCGCCTGAAGAGGTGGTGGTAAGTACCGATCGGTCAACCCCCTTTAAGGAATGGCTGAACCGATAAAAAAAGCCCGACCAGAGGTCTATGTTGCTCAACGGTAAAATTTCATAATATTTCACCGACTCATCAAACAATCCTTATACCTTAGTGGTAGTATCAGAGGTTTACCCTTATGCTAAAAATAATTTATAAAGCAAAAATGACAATGCCGGCAAAACTTTTCCAACCCTATTCCATAGAAAACATCACCCTTTCCAACCGTATTGTAATGGCACCCCTCACCCGCCGCCGTGCCGATAACCCTGCTCTTGCCGCTGATGACATGACGGCCTTGTACTACCGCCAACGTGCATCGGCCGGTTTAATCATTGCAGAGGGCAGCCAGATTTCGCCCTACGCCTTTGGCTATACAGGCACGCCGGGCTGTTATACACCAAAGCAAACCGAAGGATGGAAAAAAGTAACCGATACCGTGCACCAGGCCGGGGGGAAAATCTTCCTTCAGCTATGGCATGTGGGGCCCTATTCTCATCCTCTGCTGCAACCCGGCGAAATGGCGCCTGTATCGGCATCGCCCGTTACCCCCGAGGGAGAGGTACTTACTTCCGAAGGACGCCTGCCCTATGCCGCCAGCCGCGCCATGTCGGTAACCGAGATTGAGCAAACCATACAGGACTTTGCCCGGGCGGCACAAAATGCCATAAAGTCCGGATTTGACGGGGTGGAAATTCACGGTGCCCATGCTTACCTGCTGGACCAGTTTATCATGGATGGCACCAACCAAAGAACGGATGAATTTGGCGGAAGTATAGAAAATCGTGCCCGTTTCCTGTTTAGGGTGGTGGAGGAAATCCTGAAATATCTGCCCTCCTCCAGGGTAGGACTCAGGCTGTCACCTAAATCGGTGAAGCCCGGCATGGCCGACAGCACCGAAAAGGAAACCT
>SLOR01000270.1 GCA_007132395.1 Bacteroidales bacterium | reverse complement strand
TTTCATAATCGACATGAGGTTTTTTTGATAAAATATTCTTTAATTAAAATAACTAAAAGCAGTGTTGTCGTGGAGAGTTTTTTTCCTGTGTCTGCCTGCAACTATGTAACAACAGTACATTGGCTATTGTTTTGCCGGAAAGTATATTTTGCTATTAAAGAAATTATATCATTAAAGGAAGGCTGTTTTGACTTGCGCACAAGACGGTAATATGCCTGAAGCTAGTACCGACTTCTCCCCGGTGCAAGTACAATTATTTTATATCCTTTCTGCCGTGCTCATATGTGGGATTCTCCGCTTCAGGGTTCCCGGTATCCAGCGCTAGTACGCGGTAAATATCAGGCCGCCTGTCGTTCCAGTTGCTTACGGTTCCCTGGTTGCGGTGGCGCTTGAGGAGCTCTAAGTCAATGTCATTCACGATAATGGTTTCCACGTTGGGGGTGCATTCGGCGGCAATGGCGTCGCGGGCAAAGGAGAAGTCGGAGGGGGTGAAGATACCCGACTGGGCATACTGAATGTCAAGGTTATCTACCTGGGGCAGGTTACCTACGGTACCTGCAATGGCCACGAAAATCTGGTTTTCAATACACCGGGCCTGGGCACAATATCTCACCCTTAGGTAGCTCTGACGATCGTCGGAACTAAAGGGAACGAAGATAAGACGGGCACCTCTTTCAACGGCAATACGCGCCAACTCCGGAAATTCAATGTCGTAGCAGATTTGTATGGCAATCTTTCCCTTATCTGTATCGAAAACCTCTATGTTGCGGCCGGGCTCTATGCCCCACCATTTTTTCTCATTGGGGGTAATGTGCAACTTGTACTGCTTGCCGATTTCGCCGTCGCGTTTAAACAGGTAAGCGATATTGTAGAGTTTGTCTCCTTCGGGTGTAAAATGCGAACCGGCAATGATATTGATATTGTATTTTATGGCCAGATCGCTGAACAACTCCAGGTATTGCTCGGTGAACTCCCCGATTTTGCGTGCTGCGGTGCCGGGATTTTCTTTGGGGAAGATGGACAGCAACTGTAGTGTAACCAACTCCGGAAATACAATAAAATCACTTTTGTATCCCGAGGCTACATCCACGAAGTACTCGCACTGAATGGCAAAATCATCAAAACTGCGTATGGCGCGCATCTGGTATTGCACCACGCACACGCGTACCGGTAGTGATCCCAGGAATTTGCGATCTGTTTCCTGCTGGTAGTCGAAATTGGTCCATTCCAGGTAAGTGGCAAACCCGCTGGATTCCTTGTCTTCATCCAGGTATTCATGGATAACTTTTTTCAGCGAAAAACCGTTGGAGAGTTGGGGGGTAAGTACCGAGTCGAAGATGGCTTTGCTGGTAACCTTATCAACATACTGATTGATGTTCAGCTTGTCTTTGTAATTTTTGTAGCCCGGCAGTCGTCCGCCAATAACAATTCTCCTCAGGTTCATCTCCCTGGCAAGTTCTTTACGGGCTTCGTAAAGGCGGGTGGCCAGTTTCATACCCCTGAAGTCGGGGTGAACCATAATTTCCATACCGTAAAGGGTATCTCCCTCGGGGTCGTGGGTTCCAATGTTTCCGTAATCACATATGTCATCCCAGTTGCCATCCAGGCTGAGGTCTTCCGAGTCAATTACAAGGCTTGAGGACGAAGCTGCAAGCATACCGTCGATTTCTATTACAATCTGTCCGCTGGGAAAAATGCGCAGTTGGTTTTCTATGTTTTCCCTTGACCAGGTTTCCATGGAGGGGAAGCATATTTTCTGCATTCTTACCAATGCATCAAAATCACTGAATTGCAGATTGCGAACTTTCAGGTTGCTTTCAAATTCCTGCAGATCTATCTTTTCCATGAATACAGTTTTTTGCGATTTTAAGGTTTTACAAAGTGGTTTATGGTGAACAAATTTAGTACTGGTCTCTGATATCTGTTATTTCTCCGTTTTTAAAATCTGCAGAAAACAGCAATTCCACTAGATTTTTTCCTGCCAGGGTAGGGGAGATGAGCTGACCTGTTTCCTTGAGTTCCACAAATTTTTGCCTGTGGATAAACTGCTCGTCGGTGGTGCCTCTGATGGTGGTTTGCATTTCGGTGTCTATGATACCAGGTGCTACACCCATGAGTTTTACCGGATGGGGCACCTCTTCCTGTTCGGTGGCGATGCAGCGGGTAAACATATCGAGGCCGGCTTTTCCAGTGCAGTAGTTGCTCCATCCGTGGTAGGGGTTGAGGGCTGCCCCGGAGGATATATTCAGCACTCTCTTCTCGGTTTTCCAGTCATTGAATTGCTTTACAAACTCCCTGATGAGATACATGGGGGCCAGCAGGTTTATGCGCATGTGTAGATCCATCTGCATGGGGTCGAGAGTTTCCAGGGTGCCGATAGGATGAATAACGCCGGCATTGTTTACCAGGTATACGCCTTCGCATTCATCCTGTTTGATATTTTTAAACACCAGCTGCATGGTGCTTTCAATGGTGTCGGTATGAGAGAGGTCGCAGCTGTAAAATTGCATTTTGCAACCCTTGGCTGCAGCCAGTTTTTGTAAATCGGTATTATCGGTACGTGAAATTCCGTGGATGTAATGGTTTTCGTTTAGCAGGGCCATGGTTATTCCTGCTCCTAATCCTTTGCTATGTCCTGTTACGATTATATGCTTCATGGGTTAAATGTTTTTTGATTACGATACAATTTTTGCTCTTGTATTCCTTGTTTTCCTGGTGAGTTTACTCCTCTATAACCCTTTGGATTGACTTTACCGAACCCGTATTGGGGAAAAACTCAATCTGCAGATGGCCTGGTGGCAGGCTGGTAATTACACCAAGCTGGTTGATGAGTACGCGGGCATTGGCGAGGGAAGCATTGCCCAGTTTTACTGATATATTGCCATGTTCGGGTACGCGGTAGTAGATGCCCCGCTTTTCCGATTTATCGCGCGAGGGTGTAAGCCCGAATACTCCCAGTTGCTGGGTGGTTTGGTTGCGGTTTACTTCAATAGTGAAAGGCTCCGACCCCCTGCGGCCCTGTTGCACCACGCCTTCTGCAGGTGAAAAATAGAACAGTGTTGCCGGGGTGTCCACTCTGTTTTTGTCAGGGGTATAGTTATAACGGTATTTGATACGGCTCTGTACACGCATGCCGGTAAACAGCTCCAGGTAGTCGTTCTCCAGTTTATCCATCTCTTTGTACATATATTCGATGGCTTCTTTGGAGTAAGTAATTTCGGCAAAACCACTGATAAGGTCAAACTTTTTGTTGCGGATTTTAAGGATATGCTCTGCCACTTCGCGTGCCCTGGACTCTGAAGATTTTTCCACCCATGTGCGGCGCAAAGTTTTACGCTCAACCGTCATGGTGTCAACCTGCACCTGCTCAATGATAGTGTCAACTCTTTCTTCCAGGTTCATTTCTATAAATTGCTGAAAGGAGGCCTGGCTGCCGAAAAAGCCGCGCCCGTTTCCTTCGGGCATGTTTTTCATGTAATAATCATTATCGAAAGAAGTATTCACTGCAGCAATTAGCCCTGCTTCATTAAGGTAAAGGGAGAAAGGTGTATCCTGCATCTTTTTGGGGTCATATTCCACAAAATAAAACTCCGAGGGGTCGGGTTCGGCAAATGTATTAATGCTTACATTCTGAATGTGGTAGGTTGTGGAGGGCTGCATAATTACCTGCTCCAGGCCCAGGTAATTCCCTGCAAATCGGGCAAAGGGGCCGGGGATTTCTTCTGTTTTTATCACAGTAACATCCATGCTTACTACTGTGCGGGGCAATGCATAATAAAAACCTTGCTGCGAATGGCCTGTTTCCAGGCTTCTTATGTGTTTTACGTTTAGGGATTGCTGTGTTTTGCAACCCATGCCTGCCAGCAGAAAAACTGCAAAAAGCAATGCGATTGGAAGTCTTGTCATGTACAATAAAATAAAATTTGTAATGGAATACTTTTGATTGGCAACAATGTTTGATTTACAGAAGGATAATTTATTGCAAAAATAATATAAAACCCCATTGCCTTTCTATTTTATCCTGAAAAGGCAGGAGTATGGCAATGGGGTATTTGTGGCGAATCTTTACACGATTATTTGAGGATAAAGTCCAGCGAGGTACTCGGGTCGTATTCAAGGGTGGGCTGGTCTTTGCGGAAAACTTTGAGGGTTTTGTTACCCAGCAGTTTTACGATTTCTCCTTCAATTTGTATCATCGATCCTTCCTTCAGGCCCACCACTGTCATTGCAGGATTCAGTTCGAGAAACTCCCGGATGCGTTCTTCGCGGGATTCTCCGTTATGGTTGGGGATGCGCCCATCGGTATAGTGTGGGTTTATCTGGAAGGGAATAAGGTTGAGCCCTTCAAAGCTTACCGGCTCAATCACGGGCATGTCGTTGGTGGTTTTTATGCTGGGGCAGGCCACATTGCTACCAGCACTCCAGCCGATAAAAGGTGTGCCGTCTTCCACCTTCTTGCGGATGATATCCATCAGTCCTTTTTCGTGCATGTAATGGATGAGATGAAACGTATTTCCGCCACCCACTACAATGGCGTCGGCATCTTCAACTACTTTAACAGGTCCCTGAACATCTTCGGTAGATTTTATCGTGTAACCCAGTTCGGAAAACACTTCACTTACATTATTGGTGTATTCCACATAAGAAATATCAATCGCTGCGTAGGGAACAAAAGCAATGTTGCGGATATCTTTACCCAGAAACTCTTTGATGTATTTGCGGGTATAAGCCAGGTACTTCTCCCCATAATTGGTTGAGTTACTGATTAATAAAAGTTTTTTTTGCATATTAGTGTGTTTTTAAAGGGTTGTTGTAAATATTGTATTTTTTGTCCTTAGCTCCACTCTTACAGATGATATAATTTCCCTAGTTATGGTAACGCTGCAGCCCTGTTATTGTTTTAAAACAGGCCCGGAAAAAATGTCTTTGTCTTGCTTGTTTTTAAAGTCAGAACATGTTTATTGAATGATGTTTTTTACTAATTTCACCTGCATTTTTCAACCTACGTAATCAACACTATAATAAACATATACTCAGGCATGTACAAGGATATTTCCAAGCCCGTTCACTATCTTGAACAACAAATCAATATCAGCCGCAATCAGGAGGAG
>SLOR01000090.1 GCA_007132395.1 Bacteroidales bacterium | reverse complement strand
TGGGCACCGTGGGTGGGCTTACGCGATTGCACCCACTGGCGGCCAAATCTCTTCAGGTGCTGGGAGAACCCGATGCACAAACCCTTATGAAAATTGCCGCAGCCCTGGGCCTTGCCAATAATTTTGCCGCCATGGCATCGCTGGTTACCACCGGCATTCAAAAGGGGCACATGAAGATGCATTTGAAAAATATCCTCATGAGCCTTGATGTACATGCCCGGTTTCATGATGAAATCCTTAAATACTTTAATGATAAAACAGTTAGCGTGGCTGCCGTAAGGGAGTTAGCAGAGAAACTGACTAACGGATAAATTCACAGAATGGATAAGATTTTTTCGCATGCCAAAATAATATTGATGGGCGAATATGCAGTGATGCATGGTGCCGACGCCATCTGTATGCCCCTGGAAACAGGGCAGGAGTTACTAGTTGTGGAGAGAGAAGGAACTGATATACACTGGAAATGGAGTTATGAAGATCGGTTACTTGCTGATTTTTACCTTGAGAAGGAAAGCCTTGAACCCTATAGTATTGAGGTGGGTGACCCGCAGTGGGTAATAAACCTGATACAGTATATAAGGCTGCAAAATCCGCAATTCCTGAAAAAGGAAGTTGCCCACCTGCATTTTGTAAATCATTTCCCTCCGCAATGGGGTTTGGGAAGCAGCGCTGCCACCATATCCTCGCTTTGCCGACTAGCCAGCGTAAACCCTTACCTGGTGAATCAAAAACTTATGGGGGGATCGGGTGCAGATATCGCTTGTACCACTGCTGAGAACTGGTTTCTATACAGGAACAAAATGCCGAGGCCACTTACATGGGATATACCTGTTAAATATCAATTTCAGCAAAATACATTTTTTGTGTATTCGGGCAGGAAGCAACAAACCGCAGCACACTTGCAGGATGTGAAAAACAACACGGGGTCTCTTCCCGGGGTGTCATGGCAGCATGCCAACGATTTTGTGTACCGCTTTATTGCTGCTGTTACCCTTCCTGAATTACTGAAAATTACTTACGAACACGAGCTACTTATTTCCGACCATATAAAAATAGAGCCCGTGGGCAATCAATTTCCCGACTTCCCCGGAAAAATCAAATCGCTGGGCGCCTGGGGCGGCGACTTTTTCATGGCCGTCAGCCTGCAGCAATCCGATTTCGTCAAGGAATATTTCCGTTCACGGGGCTATGATTCCGTATTTAGCTGGGACGAGTTCATGGAAACAGAAAAATTCTAAACAACATTGCCATCAACGTAAATAATCCATTCACTTTCACTTCAAAACAACCGAAGTCATGTGCGTAAAAGGGAAAATAAGCTACAGCAGTCCGTCCAATATTGCCATAGTTAAATACTGGGGTAAAGAGCCCGGCGACCAGATTCCCATGAACCCTTCCCTTAGTATGACCCTTGATCAGTGCAGGAGCTTTACCACCATTACATATGAAGTAAAGAAGGGTATGAGTCCGGTGTTGGAGGTTTATTTTGACGGAAGCAGGGCCCATGATATTGAAGCGAAGCTTCAGCGCTGGTTTACCAAGATATCGTATTTTTTTTCCTGGCTGGCTTATTCCAGGCTAATGATAGAAACACGCAATAATTTTCCCCACTCAGCCGGTATTGCATCATCTGCCAGTGGCATGAGCGCCATGGCCATGTGCTTATCGGCCATCGACGGCCATGTGTGTGGCGATGATCAGGCAAAACTTGAGTTGCAAAGTAATGTGGCGCGACTGGGTTCCGGCAGCGCTTCCCGCTCTGTAATGGGCCCCTGGGTGGCATGGGGCACAACTCCTCACATGGAGGAAGCATCAAATGATCACGCTGTCGTATTTCCCCGGGTACACCCTGCTTTCCAAAAGCTCAATGATACCATTATCGTACTGGATAAAAAACCCAAAAGCATCAGCAGTCGCGACGGCCACACGCTTATGGAGGGGCACCCCTGGCGGCAGGGACGAATTGCCCAGGCCCATGAAAATTTCAGCACGCTCAAATTTGCCCTGCAAAATGGCGACTGGGAAGCTTTTGAAAGGGTTACAGAGAATGAAGCCCTTAGCCTGCATGCCCTTATGCTGGCTTCCAAAGGTGGGATGATGCTCTGGAATGGAGCTTCTGTAGAGTGGATGCACCTTCTCAGAGATTATCGCAAACAAACCGGTGTGCAAATGGCGTTTACCCTGGATGCAGGGGCCAACATTCATTTACTTTATCCTGATGCAGCCCGCAATGAAGTTTTGAAACTTTTGAAAACCAATTACGTATCAGAAGTTGAACTCATCCATGACCATACAGGAAATGGTCCGGAGAAATTACTGGATGTATATGAGAATTGCGGAGAAAATAAAGTTTAATGCCAAAATCCTGCTGCTGGGTGAATATACTATCATCAGGGGCGGACAGGCTATAACCGTGCCTTTAAAGCAATTTTCCGGATATTTTGATTCCAATCCCTGGGGGCAGGGAAATACCGAACCCATCTCCGCTGATGGCGAGTCACTCAAGCCCTTTATTGATTATCTCAAACAAAAGGAAATCCAGAATAAATTTTCTTTCGACCTGGATTTAAAAAAAATGCAGGCAGATGTTTGCAGGGGCCTGATTTTCCACAGCAATATACCCCGTGGATATGGGGCTGGTAGCAGCGGTGCATTGGTGGCAGCCGTTTTTGCCAGCTATCTTGAAGACCCCCACTGGTCGGCCGATGTATTGGCAACCCGGTATCCCGAAAAGGTTTTACGTCAGCTATCTGTTATGGAATCTTTTTTTCATGGCAACTCATCCGGGTTGGATCCCATGAGCTGTTTGATGGCAAGAACCCTGTGGGTAGATGACCGGCATAAAATACAATTCCCACCCACACCACTTATTAATCCGGATTCCCCCCTTACAGTTTTTTTGCTGGATACCCGCGAAAAAGGCGACACCAAACCCCTTGTTGACTGGTTTAATGAGCAAGCCGAACATGGAGTGTTGAACTCCTACCTGCTCAAAGATCTTAACGATGCGTTGGTTAAGAGTTTGCTGCTGGGTGATTTGAGTGCTTTTGAAAGTTTTCTGCTGCAACTTTCGCTTTTCCAGCTGGAAAACATGAAACCCATGGTACCCCAATCCGTCAGACCCTTGTGGATTGAAGGCCTGGAAACCATGCAATGGACCCTGAAAATTTGCGGTTCGGGAGGAGGAGGCTATATGCTGGGATTCACCCATGATTATTCCGCCGTGGAACAACGGATAAAAGAAAAAGGTTTTGAATTGCTCAAACTCGATGTTTGAAGCCCGGCGAGGGTATTTTTACTATATTTGAAAACCTGCAATATCTATTCATTCAGGACATTTCAAACCCTTGACCATGAACCTCTCTGCAATAGAAAAATTTGACAATCTCCCCCGCATCTCTCTTTCCAATCTTAATACCCCCATTGAGTTGCTATCCCTCAGTGAAGTCTCGCCCCATGATCGTTTGTATATCAAACGCGACGATTTTATTGGCTCACTGGTATGGGGCAATAAATTGCGAAAACTGGAATACTCCATCGCCGATGCTTTGGCTATGGGTGCCGACACCATTATTACCTGCGGGGCAGTACAATCTAATCATGCCCGCATCACCGCACAGGTGTGTAAACGGCTGGGCCTGCAGTGTATACTTGTGCAAAATGGAGAGAAGCCCAAAGTGCCCTCAGGAAACCATAAAATCAACCTTTTGCTCAATACGCGTATCGTATATGTGGCAAGCCCGCAGCAAAGGGCTGCGAAGATGTTGGAGGTTTTTGATGAGGTGAAATCAGGAGGCGGCAGACCCTTTATTATACCTTTGGGTGCCAGCAATGCGGCCGGTTGCCCCGGCTTTGTAAACGCCATGAGGGAACTAAAACAACAGCAACAGGAGCTGGGAATAGAATTCGATTATATTTTTCATGCCACCTCATCAGGAGGAACCCAGGCCGGTATGGAAGTGGGCAAAAGGCTATTCGGGCTTAATAAGCTGCAAATTATCGGCATAAGTGTGGATAACAGCGTAGAACAGATTACAGACAGCGTTTTGCAATGCACCAATCCCTTGCTGGAAAAACTTGGCCATCCCTTTCGCATCGAGGGTAACGAGCTGAATACAGATATAAACTTTATTGGCGAGGGATACGGTATTTCCACTCAGGAATCGACCCTGTCCATGACTGCCTTCCTCCGGCAGGGGGTTATGCTGGACAAAACCTACACCGCGAAGGCTGCCGCTGGCTTAATGCATTATCTCAGGGATATCCCAAGGGGGAAAAATATTCTTTTCTGGCATACAGGAGGTCTCCTTGCCGAATTATGATTCCTTGCTTATGCGATATATGTGAATAAATTGCGGGAATAAAGAAAAAATAAGTAAATTCATAGGTTGATATGAATGTGGGATAAGAAGTGGAGGTATGAGATATGCCACCGGATTTTTATCCTTTCGGATGAATAGTAAACCTGTGAGCTATGAAAGACTTTCTTGAAAATGATGACATTAAGGATCTGCTGAAAATCGCAGAGAAAATCGCGGCATCAGGCAAGCGATTTTCCGATATAGAGGATGAACAAGGGAATCAGTATGTTGATTTGGTGCAGGAAGGAGGAGGAGTGCTGGGTGTTGCCCTGGTGGGTTATACCTGGATACTGGAAAAAGTAGGAATACGTTTCTTCAGCCTGGCGGGTACCTCTGCCGGTGCCATCAATACCATAATGCTCGCGGGCCTGGGCCCGGTGCAGGATGCCAAATCAGAAAAGATTCTTGACATCCTGAGCCGCAAAAACCTTTTTGACCTGGTAGATGGCGACCGACCCGTGCGGCGGCTCATTCAGCGCGCAGTAAAAGGCGAGTCAGGTATCGGGTGGACCATTGCACTCAATGCCCGGAGGTTTTACCGGATTTTAACCCGCAGACTGGGGCTTAACCCGGGTGAAAATTTCCGACAATGGATTGCCGAAGAACTGGAAAACACGGGAGTGAAAAGCCTCTCCGATTTGCAAAATCTTAGAAGGATTCTTCCCCCAGGACTGCGGCACGTTAATGGGCAGAGCGCGGAAGGCATGAACCCCCGGCTGGCAATCATTGCTGCGGATATTTCTACCCATAGC
>SLOR01000324.1 GCA_007132395.1 Bacteroidales bacterium | reverse complement strand
TCAAAGCCTTCGGAATAGTCGATATAAGAGCCATCCTGCAGATCCATTATCATAATGCGGTTTTTGTCAGACTCAAAGCCGGGTGTTTCCATGCTTTCCCATGCCAGGTAACGTCCATCGGGCGAGAAAACCGGGTTTCTGTCGTAGCCTTCATTGAAAGGAGTAAGGTTGGTAGTTTCACCACTTTCCAGGCTGTAGAGGAATATATTGCTGTTGGTGCTCTTTGCTCTTTCTTTCCCCACCTTTTGCTTGCAGGTGTAAGCCAGGAAATTTCCGTCGGGCGACCAGCTTATCTGCCCGGTGCCGCCAAAGGGAGGCAAGGGAGAATCCCAGGGCTGCCCTTCCATAATATCAGTATATTCGGTAATGTTGCCATCGCGATAGGGGGCGATAAAAATATGGCTGTAGGCATAGTCGTGCCACCTGTCCCAGTGACGATACATCAAATCATCATAAATCATTACATTGGAGAGGGGCAAATCGGGGTGCATATCGTGGGGGCTCTTTTCCACTTTTACCCTTTTGGTAAAATAAATATGCCGGAAATCGGGGCTGTATTCAAACCCGGTAATTCCACCCTCCACATTGGAAATTTGTGTTCTCTGACTCCCGTCGGGGTTCATTTCCCAAACCTGCATATTTCCGCTTTCTGCACTAAGGAAACCGATTTTTTGTCCGTCGGGCCGCCAGATGGCACCTGATTCGTTCATCGTGCTTTGTGTAATGTTACGGGGTTCGCCGCCACTTACCGCAAGAGTGTATACATCGCGACTGGCACGGTTGGTTTCCACATCATAATTTGTAATGGTAAAAAGCAGGGTGTTGCCATCGGGTGATACCTGCATTCCTCCTACGCGTCCGAACTCCCAGAGGGTTTCGGGTACCATGTTTTGCTTTTGGGCAAAAGCTGCCTGGCTGAGAATAAGGCAGGCAGCCATCAGATAAAAGGTGATTTGTTTTGTCATGTTTTGTTTTATTTAATAGGTGATAGTTTTTATCGGGCTGTAAAAATAACAGGAAAAAAATAAAAGTAGGAAATCTGATGATAGTTTTAGGAGCATGACTGCCAATTATCTGCTAAAAATTTTATCTTCGTCAAGAATAACAGCCTAATTACAAGATTATGATAAAGCTTTCCGCACGTTTACATCAGAAGCTATCACTGCAGCTAAATACTGCCACGGCACTTGATAAGGGCGTGGAAGACATTCATATCATGTGTAGTGAATATGCCGATAAGCTTGAGAAGAAAGAGTTTCATAAGGAAATGCGGCGATTTTTTCTCAAAAACAATAAAAAGACTTTTTTTGCAGGTATCCACAACAACGATTTGCTGAAAGCTGACCCGGCGATGATGGATAAAGTTTTCAGTTATGCCATCGAGCGACATCTGAGAGAAATGCGCGATTCAGGTTTTCCCTACCTGGCTCATGTGCTGAGTACAGGTTTTCTGCTGGCAAGGCTGGGCTTACCCAAAGAAATTGTGTATTCCGGAATTTTACATGACTCGGTGGAGGATACTAAAAATAAAATACAGGTGCTCAATGATTTGTATGCCATTCATCCCTCCATCGCTTATCATGTTTTTACCGTTTCAGGACCCGATATCAGCGACACCGTGGAAAAGGACAGATTACTGCTGCAGAAGATATTAAACCATAGCAATCACTCTGCAAGTATTTTTCCGATGTTGCTGAAAGTAACAGACGGCATTGCCAACCTTTTCGACATAGAGTTTATGAAAGCCAGGGATGGCAGAACGGCACGCGAGCGGCAAATTAGGTTTTTAAACAAAACCCGCGATGATATTATACCGCTCGCCCGTAAAGTGGATGAAGCACATTGCATTCCTGTGAAAAAGCGCACTGAAATATTCTCACTGGAAGAATATACCCGTGATACCCTTCAGTTCAAGGAACAACTTATCTGTGATGATTAGCAGCTGTTTAACCGCCTAGTAGCCGGCAGCCTGTCCGTCTTTGCGAGATTCGGAAGCCCCGTAATACACTTTGTTTACCTTGTCCCACATTATAGCCTGATATCCGCCAAAGGGGCCTGATATCCATTGCATCCTGTGTCCTTTTTGCATAAGCTCACGAATGGTTTCGTATGGAAAGCCTGACTCGAGCATTACTGCACCCCCGTCGGTCATTTTCTGTCCGGTGGGTTCGGAAGAGCCTGTGTGGTAAATGCGGGGTGCATCGCCGGCTTCCTGCAGGTTCATGCCAAAATCAATCATGTTAACCACAATCTGCACATGTCCCTGTGGTTGCATGTCGCCACCCATTACACCAAAACTTATATAGGGTTCTCCATCTTTGGTAATAAATCCGGGAATAATGGTGTGGAAGGGCCTTTTGCCTGGGGCATAAGTGTTAAAATGGTCGGGTTGCAGAGTAAAGCCTTCCCCGCGATTTTGTATTACGAAGCCCAGCTCCGGAGGGGTCATTCCGCTGCCCATCCCCCTGTAATTGCTCTGGATAAGAGAAACCATGTTGCCATCTTTATCGGCTACGGTAAGATAAATGGTATTGGGACCATCGGGGATGCCTGGCTCATAGCGGCGGGCAGCCCTGTCGGGGTCAATGAGTTTTCTTCTCTCCGCAGCATATTCCTTTGAAATAAGTTTTTCCAGGGGCACCGGGCTGAAATCCATGTCAGCATAATAGGTGGCTCTGTCTTCGTAAGCAAGTTTTTTGGCTTCCACAAAAAGATGGATGTATTCGGGGCTGTAAAGTCCCATGGATGCTATATCGTAAGCTTCAAGAATATTGAGCATTTGCAGGGCTGCAATTCCTTGTCCGTTGGGCGGAAGTTCCCACACATCGTAGCCCCTGTAATTGGTAGATACAGGATCGACCCAGGTACTGGTATGTGCTGCCATATCCTCATAATTCAGAAAACCTCCGTTTTCCTTTATGTAAGCCTCAATGGTGCGGGCAATATCGCCTTTGTAAAATGCATCTCTGCCTTGGTTGGCAATAATTTCATAAGTATTGGCCAGGTATGGATTGCGAAAAATCTCTCCTTTGGCAGGCATTTTACCATCGGGCATATAGGTTTCTTTAAAGCCGGGATAATGCCCGATACGAGCCACAGACCTGTCAAGGTAATAGGCTATGAGTTCGGTAACAGGGAAGCCATCGCGGGCATAATCGATGGCGGGTTGAAGTATTGCAGGCATATCCAGGCGTCCAAACTTGCGGTGCAGTTCGAACCAGCCGTCAACTGCTCCGGGCACACTTACTGCAAGTGCACCGAAGGAAGGAATATATTCATATTCTTTTTCCTGGAAATATTCAAGGGTAAGATTTTTGGGTGAGCGACCGCTGGCATTGAGTCCGTGAAGTTTTCCGCTTTCAGCATCCCATACGATGGCAAACAGGTCGCCTCCTATACCGCATCCTGTGGGCTCCATAAGACCAAGCATTGCGTTGGCTGTAATGGCGGCATCCACCGCACTGCCTCCCTGTTTGAGAATATCCAGTGCTGCCTGGGTAGCAAGCGGGTGGCTGGTAGCCACCATCCCGTGTTGGGCGATTACTTCTGATCGCGATGCAAAATTATGGCCGGTTATCCGATCCTGTGCATTTAAATATACACTGAATAGTAATACTTGTAAAAGGCTGAGAGTAAGAATTCGTATCATGATGCAAAGGGGTTTAGGGTTATGTTTTGAGCCAAATTTACAGGAAAATTCTTTTATTTATGCTATTTTTGAAAGGTTTCACAGCGAATCATGCTATTTAATATTATAAAATAAATATAAATGGATTTAAAAGCAATTTTTGAAAATAATGAAAACTGGATCAAGGAAAAACTATCCATCGACAAAGATTATTTTAACCGCCTTGCTGAAGGGCAAAGTCCGGATATTTTATATATAGGATGTTCCGACAGTAGGGTTACTGCCGAGGAACTCATGGGTGTGCAGCCCGGCGAAGTATTTGTGCACCGGAATATTGCCAATATGGTACCCAATACCGATTTGAATGTGCAATCGGTATTAAACTATGCGGTCAGGTACCTGAAAGTTTCTCATGTTGTAATATGTGGCCACTATTATTGTGGTGGTGTAAAGGCTGCCCTGCAGCAGGAAGACCTGGGTGTACTCAACCCCTGGCTGCGGAACATCAGAGATGTGTATCGCCTGCATCAGAAAGAACTGGATGCCATCGCGGATACGGAAGAGCGCTACAAACGACTGGTAGAATTGAACGTACAGGAGCAGTGTGTAAACATTATTAAAACTGCAGCCGTACAAAAAGCCAAAAAAGAGAGAGACTTTTTCGTGCACGGCTGGGTGTTCGATGTGAAAACAGGAAAACTCATCGACCTGAACATCAATTTCACTGAAATCCTTGAAAGTATTATGAAAATTTACCGCATTGACTGAGAACTGAAGTCTGATTTACGGAATCTATTTCCTGCGGGAAGACAAAGGATTTCCCATGGGCATGCCGGACTACTCAATTTGTTAAATACTTGCAAATCCGGCTATGGAATAATATCACAAGTGAGAATAGTGTAATTTTGCGCCGGCTTTAAGCCCGGTAATTTTGTGAGAAATTTTGCTGATGCAAATACCCTACATAGATATCCATACCCATAAAACAGAAAGCACTGAGGCTGAGGTCCTGGCCATGGTTAGTCTGCAGCCTTCTATGCTAAAAAAGGGCTTACACGATTCTGTTCCGGTTTTTTCCTGTGGCATTCATCCCTGGTACATCAAAAACATGTTGCAGGTGGGAGAAGATTTTGCAGCGATGGAGTCAGTCAGGGAGAATTCTGCTTTTATTGCGTTGGGAGAAGCCGGCCTCGACAAAATTACAGATGTTGATTTCAGCCTGCAGAAGGAGGTGTTCATGAAACACATAAAGCTTTCGGAGCAACTTTGTAAACCTCTGGTGATACATTGTGTAAAGGCCTGGGAGGAAATGCTGCACATAAGGAAGGAAAGCCGGGCAAAACAAACCTGGATATTTCACGGCTTTAACAGCAGCCCTGAGATGGCCCGTAAAATAATTGATGCAGGATGTATGCTCTCATTTGGAAAATTGTTATTCAATACCAACACCAAAGCTGCCAGGGTCTTTTCCGACATCCCCGGAGGATCCTTTTTCATGGAAACCGACGAC
>SLOR01000145.1 GCA_007132395.1 Bacteroidales bacterium | reverse complement strand
TGGGAAATGCCAAAAAGTGGAAAGAAGGTGAACTCACCTTGCCTACTTCAAAGGGCATGTGCCTGAAGGCCCGCAAAGGAGAGAAACTGCGGGATGGATATATAATCCATTTCAGCTGGGACAATGCAGATTTATCTTTCGCGGAAATACTGGAAGATGCGGGCAAAACCCCCCTTCCTCCTTACATCGACAGGCAGGCCGAAGAGGATGATAAGCAGCGGTACCAGACAATTTTTGCCCGTTATGAGGGTTCCGTAGCGGCTCCTACTGCAGCATTGCACTTTTCTGATAGGGTAATGCAATCCCTGGCAGCCAGGAATATAGTGCCGGCTTATCTTACCCTGCACGTGGGTGCGGGTACCTTTAAGCCCGTTTCGGCAAAATCCATAGGCGACCATCATATGCATAATGAACAGATTGTTGTGCATCGTGATGCAGTTGTGGCTCTCAGAGATTACAGCCTGAAGAATATTATTTGCGTGGGCACTACCTCACTGCGTACCATGGAAAGCCTCTACTGGCTGGGGGTGAAAATGCAGCAGGGTTATGAACCCGGTGAGGAAGGTTTCAGTATTCACCAATGGGAGCCCTATGAGCATGTTTCGAGTCAGTTGCCTTCTCCGGAAGAAGCCCTTGATGCCATTCTGCACCATATGGATAGCCATGGGCTGACAGGCCTTCACGGCGAAACCTCACTGATTATCGTGCCGGGCTACAGAATCCGGATGGCCCATGTGCTGGTTACCAACTTTCATCAACCAGGCAGCACCCTACTGCTGCTGGTGGCGGCTTTTATCGGCAACGACTGGAGAAAAGTTTACGACTTCGCCCTGAACAATGACTTTCGCTTTCTCAGCTATGGCGACAGTTGCCTGCTATTTCGGAACCAGGACCCGCTCTAATCCCATAATTCACGTTTATTCTTAATACTTAGATAACAAAACCTATGAGTTCAACAACAGACATTTTCGGCCTGGCCTTTAAGGATTATCTCGGGGGGGAAACCGAAGAGGAGATTATTGTAAATATTGATAAGTTTGGCGATGATGAACTTCCCGTGAGTTACTTCTTCCGTGATTACAATGCCATGCCCCTGTGGGAGCAGATGGTGCTTGATGTTTGTCGTGGTAAAGTTTTGGATGCAGGGGCAGGAGCCGGAAGTCATGCGCTGTATTTGCAGGAGAAAGGGCTGGAGGTTACTGCTGTTGACGTTTCGGAAGGTGCAGTGCTTTGTATGCAGCAAAGGGGCGTAAAAAACGCCGTTTGTATGGATTTTTACAAGCTTCCAACGGAAAAATACGATACCATACTTTTTCTGATGAACGGAGCCGGTATGGCTCAGAAAATCCACATGTTGCAAACTTTGCTGGAAAAAGCGGCCGGCATGCTTAACCCCGATGGTGCAATTTTCCTGGAGTCAACCGATTTACTGTATATGTTTGAAGAAGAAGACGGTTCTGCCATGATTGACCTGGCCGGCGATTATTATGGAGAAGTGGTGTACACCCTGCGATACAAACAATATAGCGGAGAACCTTTTCCATGGCTGTTTGTTGATTTTGACAACCTGAAATACATTGCCGGGCAGGCCGGACTGCAATGCCAGGAGTTTTTCAGAGGCGAAACCGACAACTTTGTGGCAAAGCTCACACTTCCAAAATTGTAATTTCCCCCATAAGGTTAGTAATAATGATGACCGAAGCTTTTCAAACAGAACTGATACAAACCGCAGATGGCTCACATACCTTGAAGCTCAAAGGGCATGATGAGCAGTATCATTCTGTACATGGTGCCATACAGGAATCGGCGCATGTTTTTATCGGGCAAGGCTTGCAGTATATCGGGGATATCAATTCATCATTGCATGTGCTTGAAGTAGGGATGGGTACCGGGCTGAATGCATTGCTTACAGCTGTTTATGCCCTTAATGAGCAGAAAAATATTCACTATGATGCCCTGGAGCCTTTTCCTTTAAATAGAAGTTTGTTGCATAAATTCAACTATCCATCAATTATCACACATCCCGATGCTACAGCCATTTTTCAGCAAATACACGGCGCAGGCAGTAAAGAATATGAAAACATAAAGGATTGTTTTTTTATACGTATCTTTCAGGATGCAATAGAGCACCGGGAGTTGCAACCGCAAATCTATCATCTGGTGTATTTTGATGCTTTTGGGCCCGATACGCAACCTGAGCTTTGGACTCGTGATGTTTTTGATAAAATTTTTTATAGCATGAAGCCCGGTGCAGTCCTGGTAACCTACTGTGCAAAAGGTGCCGTTCGCAGGGCTATGAAAGAAGCAGGCTTTACGCTGGAAAAACTGCAGGGGCCTCCCGGAAAAAGAGAGATGACAAGAGCAGTAAAACCTTAATGTATGGAAATAAAAAGATTTAATATAAGGGTGTACGGTATCGTTATTCACAAAGGGAAAATATTGCTTACCGATGAGTTCCGCCTGGGTATGCGAATGACCAAATTCCCAGGGGGAGGGCTGGAATTAGGCGAGGGTACGGCCGATTGCCTGAAACGGGAGTTTCGCGAAGAACTGGGGCAGGATATCATCATTCATGAGCATATTTATACTACCGACTATTTTCAGCCCACCCAGCTGCTGGAAGAGCCGCAACAGCTAATCAGTATCTACTACAGGGTAGAACTTGCCGACCATGGGAAAATAAATGCCTCATCCAAAGCCTTTGACTTTCGCGAAACCAAAGACGGGGCACAGTCTTTTCGATGGATTGAACAGGAAAAACTAAAGGAGGATACGCTTACCTTTCCCATTGATAAAAAGGTAATTAAGATTATCAGGGAAAATTACGGCTGAAAAGAGGTGGGCGGCATAAAAAAAGGGTAACTGTGCAAACAGTTACCCTTTTTTTTCTTGAGCGGAAGACGGGACTCGAACCCGCCACCTACAGCTTGGAAGGCTGTCGCTCTACCGGATGAGCTACTTCCGCAAAAATAAAAAGTGGGGGGGGAAGGATTCGAACCTCCGAAGGCGAAAGCCAACAGATTTACAGTCTGCCCCATTTGACCGCTCTGGAACCCCCCCGTAGTAAATAAAGAACATTCAGCTATGTGAATTGTGTGGGCAAAAGTAGAAAAAAAAATGATGATCGCTTGTTTTTTTTTCGCTTTTTTGAATTTAAATTGCTTTCACTCTGTTTTTGAATGCGTTCCATTTTTGTCTGTCAAACGCCTTGTAGGTAAGGCCTGGCAATTCCTCCATACTTTCTCTGATGAGTTTTACCCTTTCGTCGAAAACAGGGTGGGTGCTAAACCATTGCAACTCCTGAGGAATGGAACCTCTATCTTCATGGTATAGTTCAAAGAAGCCGGCAAAATATTCCGGATTAATGCCTGCATTATGAAGGTAGGTAATGGCAATATTATCAGCCTCTCTTTCCAGGTTGCGGCTGTAGGAATTCAGCGCCAGCACCTGTGCAACCTCCCTTATTACTTCGCCACTGTAGCCTCCGCTGAGCAGGGCAGCAAGGGCCGATAGCCCCAGTTGATGTTGAAGCTTTTTTGATACATGATTGGCTTGTACATGGGCCATTTCGTGTGCAATTACACCGGCAAGGGATTCAGGGGCCTCGGAAAAATTAATAAGGCCGGTATAGAGTATTATTTTTCGTCCGGGCAGGGCCATTGCATTTACATTCTTGTTTTTCAGTATGTAAATATCAATGGATGCCTTTTCTATTTCATTGCCCGCAAAAAGGGGGGTAAGAAATTTTTTATCAAGGTACTCGAGAACTTCAGCATCGGTTACCTGCTCATTATGCTGCATGAAAAAGGCAAGGGTTAGCTCCCCGAGCTTTTGCTCTGCTTTGGCCGGGAGGTTTTCCAGTGCAGCCGGACCTTTCCAGTTTATTTGCCTAAGTCCCATCCATAATAACAAAGCCATGAAGACAAATACCAGCAACTGAAACAGGAGTTTTTTTACCATGATGATTCTTTTTGTTGAGTTCCCATGAAGATATGGGACAGGGGGCCCAGTATCCACCATTCTACATGCAATCCCTTGCGGGTTTGAATGGCAGTGTAAATGGTAGCAATAAACTCAACAAGATTAATAAAGAGCACAACTCCCAGATAGGCGAAAAAGTTTCTGTTAAAAGCATTATTGCCAAAGACGATTGTTAAAAGCCAGGCAAAAAGGATGGCATTAAAAACAAGCAGGATGAATTGCGAAATCAGTGCCTGTGTACAATGCCACCTTACAAAAAGTGATTCTTTGCGGTTGGCAAGGTAAAAGATAAGGGTGGCCAGCAGATTGAAAAATGGCAGCCCAAGCCCCGCCATAATAGCCACCATCGACATGAGATAGCTGTTGGAGGCCTTTTCTGACTGGTATTCGTTGATATGCCCGAAATGTGGGTGTTCATATTCTCTCATGTGTATTTAATTATGTTCCAAATCCATAGAATAAGCAGTAACGCAATAAAAAGAATGGCCACGGGTCGTTTACTGAAAAAGGCTTCTGTATGCCTGTAAAAACGGTAAAAGCTACTGCCGCGGGTTATCCGGTCTTTCAGTATCCATAAGGGGAATAAGAGCATGGCAGCGGCCATTACAATTCCCAGGGGGTTAAACCAAAGGGCCTTGTAAATTTCTCCCTGTGTAAGACTAACCACCGATCGGCTGGTACCACAAGAGGGGCAAGGTACTCCCGTTGTGCTTTTAAACAGGCATGGTCCCGGTGAGGTGCTGTTTTGCCAGCCCTGCTCAGGGGTAAGATGCATATTGTAGGCTATCCAGAAATACCCTGCAACACAGATTGAAAATATAAAAAGGTATAATTTATTTTTATTCAAGAGTTGATTTTAATACAGGAAGTGTTGAACTTTTTCCAGGTTTTTTTCTTTAGTAGCACCGCTGATTAAAAACCAGTCTACGATGGTCCATATTCCCAGCCCGCCGCAGGTAAGCAGCTTTCCAATTCCCAGTCCTGTGTCGCCAATCATAAACCTGTCGATACCCAGGTAGCCTACCACAACGGATACAATCAGGGTGGTAGTAGGATTTTTGAAGTCAATAGACTGAAGCATCGTCCATTTGCTGTCATCGACTTTGAGCAGCCTGTCTTTCAATTGCGGTATCTGGGTGCTTTCGAAAAATCGGCCGTTGGCCATGAGGAACATGTCAACTTTGTTTTCTTCCAT
>SLOR01000157.1 GCA_007132395.1 Bacteroidales bacterium | reverse complement strand
GTGTTACGCACCCGTGCGCCACTCGTCAGCACAGTATTGCTACTGCCTGTTACCGTTCGACTTGCATGTATTAAGCCTGCCGCTAGCGTTCATCCTGAGCCAGGATCAAACTCTCCGTTGTTGAAAAAGTTTAATACTGTTAATATGTCTAAATATTACCTGACTCTTTGTTATTCTTCGACTTTCCTCTCAAAAGAGAATTGCCGGGTACTCGCTTGCTTTGTTTGTCTTTATCAAATTCTGTCAAAGAACTATTTGTTCTGTATTGTTAGCATTATTCCGATGAATAATGTTTGTTTCGTTTGGGAGTGCAAAGGTAAGAAGGTTTTTGATTTTGACAAGAATTTTTTTGAAAAAATTTAATTTTTGTCGTTGCCGTTGTAAGTCAGTTGGTTATGCAGTGTTTTTGTCTTTTCCCTCTTTTCTCTATCTTTTTCAACTAAAAACTCCTGGCTTACTGTCTTCTTTATTTCACACAATCTGTTTAAGAACTCTTTCGCTTTTCTCAGAAGGTCACCCCTCTGTTTTGCGGACTGCAAAGGTAAGCACTTTTTTGACTTTGCAAGACTTTTTTTTGCTTTTTTAAAAGCTTTCTTGCAAGTGCCTGGAAAAGAACTGCATGTTATTGCATTTTTCTAATTCCTCTCCGGCGTTACCCTGTGGCAGTATGTCAATCAGCGTTTCTCCACTGCCGGGGATTCCCGTTTTGCGGACTGCAAAGGTAGAGGGATTTTTGTTTTTGACAACCCCTGAGGTGAAGTTTTTTGAAAATAATTCCTAAGCGATTGATTGTCAAATAAGGGTTGGCGGGAATTCACCTCTTTAATTCTCCAGCACAACTGTGGTAATTCCGATGGGGTACTCTTTGTTGATGGCATCAACAATCAGTTTATAATCTTCGGGGTTCTGCACAAAATCAATGGAATTGATATCCAAAAGCAATACGCGCAGGTTTTGCTGCTGTTTAATAAACTCAAAATAGCTGGACTGGATATTCTCAAGGTATTCATCGGGAATCTTTTGCTCGTAAGAACGTCCGCGCTTTTTAATATTGCTCTGAAGTCTTTCTGTTTTTACATATAAATGCACCAGCAGGTCGGGCCGGGGAATATTGGCATTCATTATATTGAACAGGCGAAAAAAAAGCTGGTATTCATCTTCGTTGAGTGTTTTACGTGCAAATATGACAGATTTGTTGAGAAAGTAGTCAGATATGGTAAAACTGCGAAAGAGCTCCTGGCTTGCCAGTTCTGTCTTCAGCTGCTGAAAGCGTTCTGCCAGAAAGGATAACTCCAGCGGGAAGGCATATCTTTCGGCATTTTCGTAAAATTTGGCCAGGAAGGGATTGTCGTCAAATTGCTCAAGAATCAGTTTGCCATTGAATTGTTCTGCAATCATGCCTGCAAGGGTAGTTTTCCCCGCTCCGATATTTCCTTCTATGGCTATATAATTATGTATCATCAGAAATTCTTTTCTTTAATCACGGGCAATCATGCTGTTAATTATGAGGGCAGCCGTTTTTCCCAAATATTTACTCCGGAAGTAATTCCACTTTTAAAGTATCCTCGCAAGTCAGTTTCAGTTCTGAAATGGTTTTATGCAGCACGGGATGCAATAATTCAGGCGCAATATCATTGAGGGGGAACAATGTAAAATTCCGTTGATGCAATCGGGGATGAGGCACTGTAAGCTCTTTACTGCTTATAACATCATCATTATAAAACAATATGTCAATATCAACAGGCCGCGAGACATATCCCTGCACACCCTCTACCCTTAAACGGCCCAGATCTTTCTCTATCTGCAATACCTTTTCCAGCAACGGCCCGGGAGCAATCAGTGTTTCCAGCAGGACTACCTGATTAAGAAAAGGTTTGTCGGCAGTAAACCCCCAGGGTTCGGTTTGATAGAGGGCAGAGGCACTTACTTCACGCCCCAGTTGTAAAACGAACTGTTCACGAGCCGTGGCGAAAATGCTCCTCACATCTCCCTGATTCCCACCCAGTAAAAGATAAACAAGATTATTCACCGTCGATTTGTTCTGGAATTAAATAGTGGCGCAAAATTCCACAAAAAAAATGGTTCCGCAAAAACTAAATAAGGCTTTTATTAACATTTTGCCATTCTCTGCAACTATTGTGCTGCGAAACTCCCATTGGCTATTTGCATAAATAATAGCACATTACAAAGCCTCCTTTAAACAAATTGCCTGCTGTAAGGTTTTTTAGCGGAATGTGTAATAAGTAAGAAAAGTGTTCGTCTAATGATTTATAAAACACAAAACGGGAATCTTCATAAAATTTAAATGCAAATCATTTTTCAATAAATACGCTAACTTTAAAAGAGAACCGCAGTTAGTACACTTCCCTTTCCGGCCATAATCCCTGCCGGATAAAACTCTGCGATTTCTGTGAACCTTAAAACTCAACTAACTATGAAACAGTTTTTTAAATTTCTTTTCGCATCAATGCTGGGATTTTTCCTTACATTTTTGCTTTTTGTTTTCATTTTCATTGGCATTATTGCATCCATCGGCAAGAAAGACCCTGTTGAGGTGGCTCCCCAATCGCTGCTCCATCTAAAGCTCAACACGCCTATTGTAGATCGCAGCAGTGATAACCCACTGGATGGATTCGACTTTTTTACTTTCGCCTCTATGAAGCCCGTGGGACTCAATGAGCTGACACGCAACATACGTAAAGCTAAAGAAGATGAGAATGTTTCCGGTATCTTCCTTGACCTGAGCATGACGCAAACCGGATGGAGCACCATCAGGGAAGTTCGCGAATTGCTGCTGGACTTTAAAGAATCAGGAAAGTTTATTGTAGCCTATGGCGACGTAATGACTCAGGGAGCCTATTACCTGGCCACCGTAGCAGATGAAATTTATATCAACCCCGAGGGAGGTGTTGATTTCCGCGGACTGAATGCTGAAGTAATGTTCCTGAAAAATATGCTTGAAAAAATTGGCATTGAGCCTCAGCTGATTCGACACGGAAAATTCAAAAGTGCCGGAGAGCCCCTGTTCCTCGAAAAGCTCAGCCCCGAAAACAGGGAACAGTTGCAGGATTATATTAGCTCTATCTGGAATACAGCCCTTAAAGACATCGGGGATCAGCGCCAACTTTCCATCAACCAGTTGAGCGATATTGCCAATACGTTTGAAACGCGCAGTCCCGAGGGAGCCCTGCAGGCAGGTATGATTGACGGTATTGTATACAGGGATGAAGTAATGGACATTTTCAGGGAAAAGCTGGAAATAGAAAAGGATAAAAAAGTAAACCTGGTGCAACTTGCCCGCTACAATAATGCTCCCCTACCCAAAAGCATGATACCCACCCGCACACGCGATAAGATTGCCGTTGTATATGGCACGGGTAATATTATTATGGGTGAAGGCGGCGAAGGCAACATGGGAGGTGATCGCATTGCAGAAGCATTGCGTAAAGCCCGTATGGATACTACTGTAAAAGCTATCGTTTTCAGGGTCAATTCAGGCGGAGGTAGTGCCCTGGCATCGGAAATCATGCTCAGAGAAGCTATGCTGGCAGCCGAAGAGAAGCCCTTTATCGTTAGCATGGGCGATGTGGCGGCAAGCGGAGGTTACTATGTGGCCTGCTATGCCGACAAAATCATTGCTAACCCCAATACCCTCACAGGATCAATTGGCGTTTTCGGTATGATACCCAATATGCAGGAATTCTTTAATGACAAGCTGGGAATTACATTCGACAATGTGAAAACCAATACTCTTGCCGACCTGGGAAGTGTTTCGCGCCCCCTGAACAGAGTAGAAAGAGAAATCATTCAATCAGAAATAGAAAGAGTATACGAAACCTTTATCCATCATGTGGCCGAAGGCCGTAACCTGCCCGTGGCAAGGGTGGACAGTATTGCCCAGGGAAGAATATGGAGTGGCGTAGATGCCAAAAGAGTGGGTTTGATTGACGATTTCGGAGGCATCAACTATGCCATTGAACAGGCTGCTGAAATGGCAGAAATAGAAAACTACAGGATTGTTGAATACCCAGAACAAAAAGACCTGATGACAATGCTTAGAGAAGGTTTTGGAGGGATGGAAGCTCGCTTCTTGCGCTCAAGACTGGGAGAGTCATACTCCGTGTATGAAAAAATGCAACAAGCCACCGAAAACACAGGAATCCTTATGAGAATTCCTTACGATGTTTCTATAGATTAATACATCCTTCAAAGGCACCTTGCTTTTTTGCTAACGTAAAAGGGACAATAATTGCTTTTGACAGTGAAATAATCCTTTAACAAAAAAGCCGCCGTTGAAATATTTCAAACGGCGGCTTTTGCTTAAGTATAATGCTATTATGTGCTAAACCTGCGGGTATCTTTTCATAACATCCACGGGCTTCATAAGTAAATCAACATACTGTGCTCTGCGATAAGCATAGGGATCTTTGGCGTTAACTTTGGCAAGCTTGCCTCTGAACTCCTCAATAGAATTATAGTTGTTACTCTCCATCCATTGTTCAATTTCATTAAGGATAGAAGTAATGTGAGGAATTTTGTTTTTATATATAGTGCTTACCACCTGCCCTACCTGGGCACCGGCCAGTATCACCTTTATCATGTCGTCACCGGTAAAAATTCCTGTATTGCTGCAGATATCTCCGTTTATCTGCTTGTACAGCAAACCGGCATATCTGAGCGGGAGCCTGTAATCACCTACTTGCGAGAGGTTAAAGGGAGAATACATGTTTTGTTCGCCCGGATCAATATCAGGCTGGAAGAGTCGGTTAAACAACACGAAACCTTCCACACCCGCTTTATCCATCTGACTGACAATCTGCAATGGATTGGTATAGAAAGAACTCAGCTTCACACTTACCGGGATTTTTGCACTTGACTTAACCTCTTTCAGGATTTCCAGCTGCTCTTTTTCAATGGATTCGGCACTTTGATTTTTATCCCTGGGATTGGCATAAAAATTCAGCTCAAGAGCATCGGCCCCGGCACTTTCAATTTCTTTGGCGTACTGCACCCATGTGGAGTGGTTTACGCAGTTGAGGCTTCCTATTACCGGGATGCCCAGGGAAGCTTTTACTTTGGCAAGTTTGGCAAGGTGTTCCTGTGGGCCTGCATGCTCCATCTTGGGAAACAGACTGATCATTTCCGCGTGCCGTTCTGTATATTCCTGCAAATCCTCTTCCATCTGAAGACTTTCAAGGT
>SLOR01000388.1 GCA_007132395.1 Bacteroidales bacterium | reverse complement strand
CATAGCTTATGGGTTTTATATAAAAAATGTGTTTCTTCAAATTTAACAAAAAAATAACGCAAAACGATAATTAAAACAAGAAGCTTGAAAAATTTAAGGAAATTTCTAAAATCGCGAAAACAAGCTCAAGCATCTGTATATCTGCATATTATACACACAGCAGTTAAATTACTATCGTCCACAACCCGTTAGAAATAACAGTTGCAGCCTGTGCTGAGGGTTAGGTCTTTCGGTGTATGAATTATGAGTCGGTGCTTTGAATTACCTCATGGGGTAAATCGAGTTCGTAGAGTAAGGATTTCCAGGTATCGTAAAATTCATCATCCTGCCCGTTGTCGTGCCACACGATGTTAATGTTGTTGTGCTTTTTATGATGCTCATGCAGCAGTTCAAGGATTCGGAAAATATATTTGGAGGAGGTGGTATTGTAATAGTGTACTTTAAAAACAAGAGTAACGGGCTTATCCGGGTTTTTAAACAAGAAATTTTTGGCCCAATCGATCAGGGGCTGAAAAAAATCCATGGGATTAGGGGGGTATGAATTACCCGAAAACTCCATAACACTCCTTTTGGGGTCAAAATTTATCCCGAAAGTTGTTTTGGTCGGCGCTATTTTCAACTTCTGCATATACTTGTGGTATTTTTCCTGTAAGCGGGTTGCCCCTATAATTTAACTATAAACTCTACTCCATCGGCGGTATTCTCAAAAGTAAGTGAGCCCCCCATGTTTTTCTCAATAATAGTTTTCGACATGTACAAGCCGAGGCCGGTTCCTTCTCCGGGCTCTTTGGTAGTGAAATAAGGAGTAAAAATCTTTTCCCTTATAGATTCATGAATTCCTCCTGCATTATCGGTCACGTAAAGATACGAAACCCCTTCTTTCTGAAAAAGGTTTACCTCTATGAACGGGCTATTTATTTTTCTTTCCAGAATAATATCTTTGGAATTATTGAGCAGGTTTAACACCACCTGGGCATATTCGTTGGAGTATCCCTGCACGAAAATATCTTCTGTTGCATGAAAGGTCAACCGGATGTCATTTCTTTTTAATGTCGCTTCTACAAAAGAAATACACTTTTCAACCACCTGCTTTACATTGAAGGGCTGGATAGATTTTTCGGGTTTGAAGAAATTCCTGAAGTCATCTATGGTTTGCGACATGTACTGAATTATCTCCATGGATTTTTGAACCCTGTCGTTCAGGTATTCCTTATTGAGCTCCTCGTAATCATATGCTTCCTGCAGGTTTTGTATAATAACACCCACGGCATTGAGTGGTTGACGCCACTGATGTGCTATATTGCCAATCATTTCGCCCATGGCAGCCTGGCGACTTTGCTGAATAAGCATCAAATCTTTTTTCCGGCTTTTGGAGAGTTCATCCACTATTTTATCTTCCAGGCTCTTGTTGATGTTTTCCAACTGATGGCTCTGGCTCAGAATTTCCTCTTTTTGCTGCTCAAGCACTTCATTTTTGCGCTGGATTTCGTGGCTCTTGTGCACTATTTCGGCCGTACGTTCATTGATAGTTTTTTGCAGGCCTTCATTCTTACGCCGCAGACTGAAAGTGTATATCCGGTTTACCAAAACAATTACAAGTGCAATAAAAACAAGGTAAAGAACGTATGCGTACCACCGCAGAAACCAGGGGCGTTCAACCCTGAATCCGAAGGGAGCCGAGTAAACCTCATCGCCCCCGGGCAGCAGCACTTTTATTTTAAACTCATATTTCCCGGGAGGAAGATTGGTATACACCCTGGAATAACCGGGCGAAAATTCGGTCCAGTCATCATCATAGCCTTCTAAGAAACTGGAAAACAAAAATCCTTCCTGTTTCCTGCTATAGGAGGGAATAGCAAAATCAAATGCAATATGATTTTTCCCGAAAGGAATGCTCATCCCGTTGATGCCTGAGCGATAATCTTTGAGTCTATGCAGGTATATACTGTCATTGGCGGTAACAACTCTTTTTAGCAAAACCTCAGGCAGTTGCTCTCCTTCTCGCTGGTAAGAGTTATCGTAATAATAAACACCTGAAGAACCTCCAAACCACACACCAGTAGAGTTTTCAATGATACTGTAAACCGGAAGATTGGGAAAACAGGTGCATGGTAGCGGCTTTTGCTGCCAGTTGCCTTTTTCATCTTTTTCAAACACATGCAGTTCTCTTGAATAACTGAAATAATTGCGTTTATACAACCACAGCTCACCATTTGACATTTCTACTATTGGTCCCAGGGTTATATTTTCCATACAAAACTCCTCGCCCAGGATGCACCACAATTCAAAATCTTCTGTTTCCCTGTTGAATCTGAAGATTCCCTTGTTGGAAACAAATAGGAGAAAATCCTGGAATGGATATAAACTCATGCCGGAAAAAACGGGATCATCATCACTGTAGTACCTGTTAACTTGTAAAGGCTCTGTGAGGTTTTGCCGGTTAAGTACAACCTGTTCTATCCCCCTTGAGCCTTCCAGCCAAAGGTCCTCGTACTCATCTATAAACATTCTTATATACATTCCCTCCAGTCCCCTGGCAAATCCCAAATTCATCCATCGACCCTCCTGCTGGCGTAAAATAAGAAGGCCATTGTTGGTTCCGCCAAAAAGAATATCAGGAAATCTTTCGTCAAAGTAAAGTGAACGTACGGTAGCTCCTCTGTAAATGAGCAAAGCCCTATCGCCCACTATCTGGTAAATTCCGTTTCTTGTTCCCACGAATAGCTCTTCACGCCCGTCAACCATTCTTCGGGCAAATCTCCATGCTATTTCCTGTATTCCCCGCACCGGAACAAATCTGTCATTTTGCAGAAAATAAACTCCGAGCATGGTAGCGGCATATAATCTTGAATTGAAAAATATCAATTCCTGTACTACGCCCTCAATGCCATCATTTTCATCCCAGAACATCATGGGGTGATCCAGTTCTTTAAGAGATATGCCATTATTAAGTGCCAGCCAGAGTTTATTGTTGCGATCCGGCAAAATACCCCACACAGATTCATCCTGCAATCCGGCATTTTTATCTACAACTTCGAGGAGTTCTCCTTTTCTGTTTAAAACAACCGCCCCTCCGCGCATGGTTCCCACGGCAAAACTTTCCTCATCCACCCACACACCTGTATATATGGCGTTATGTTTTAAAAACGCGAAAGCCTCATTATCAAAGGGGGTTAAAAAATCGCCCTCCTGAGCTGCTGCATCCCCGGTATCATATAAAAAAAGCTGGTTATCGTTGGTTCCTACCAGATAGGTATCATCATGCCAATGCAGGAAAAGATAAATAAGCACATCTTCAAAAACATCACCCCCGGGCATCAAAATCAGGGAGTCATTTTCCAGCCTGAAAAGCCCCATGCCGGGTTTATGTGCAAAAAAATTCTGATTTGTGTAATACGTGCGGTGAAAAGTTGATTGTGCCTGAAGTATATCTACAGTATTATTATGATAGATAAAAAGGCGGTCAGAGCTGCGGAAATAGACCTTATCACCAGCTATCTTTGTATCCATAATGGTTCTGACCACTCTTTCGGATTCGGGCAACAGTGGTAACAGCGAATGATATACCAGGCGACCGTTTCCATCGGGTTCCATAAAGCCAAAACAACCAGAAGCTCCATAATAAATTCGATCATTATGGTCGATATCCAGAGAGCGCACAGAACGGCCGGGTTCGGAAGGGAAGATTGTCCATTCGCGCCCGTCAAACTCCAGTAAGCCGTAGTTGTTGGCCACGTATATCAATCCTTTAGAATCCTGCACGATATCCCAGTTTTGCGGATGGGCATCATACAATCGTGCTTCATAATTCTGAATCTGTCTCTGTCCGCGAAACTCACCGGCAGAAACACTTTCAGCCAAAAAGTTTGCAATCATAAACATCCCTGAAATAACTAATAGTATCTTTTGCTTCATCTTTTGCACTTCGTAGGTAATAATTCCCTTAAATACTTCCCTTTTTCCCTGTCCCGTGGGTTCAGTATTAACATTCAAACCTAAAATAAATTTGTCAAAAAAAAAGCAAAACAGGAAAAATAAAAAAACAGCAAAAGCCATGCAGAACAATATTTAGGCTGTAGCGTTTTTTGATTACGACAAACTGCCATATCACTCACATGCAAATCAAATTCTTTTATTAACAATACGAATTGCAATGCAGGTTTATGACTATCAATAGGTAAGCCGGGAACTAAATTATTCTATTTTTGTTTAATTTTTAAAGCTGTTTACATAAACATTTATGTAGGTAAAAGCTATTAATTTGCAATGAACTATTTATCAAAAGTGTTGTTTCCTCATTAATCAAAGCCAAAACTCTCTTAACTACTTTGTTTATTGTTAAACACATATGGCCTCCACACAATACACCTTATATGATATGATCCGTTATTCGATAAATGATTTGGAAAAAATAACAGGTATAAAGGCACATACCATACGTATCTGGGAAAAACGCTATAACGTGGTCTGCCCTCAGAGAACCAATACCAATATACGGTATTACAACGACGACGACCTTAAGAAGCTTCTGAATATCAGCATTCTCAACAAGCATGGTTTCCGCATCAGTGATATAGTAAAAATGGAAGACGGAAGTCTGTGTGAAAAAATCCTGGAAATCTCCAACAGTTCAGGGGACTATGAAAGCCATATCAACAATCTTATTGTATCGATGATAGAAATGGATGAGAGCAAGTTTGAGAAAGTACTTGCCTCGGCCATTATAAAACTGGGATTTGAAAAGACCATTACTCACATTATTTATTCATTTCTTGAAAAGGTGGGTATATTATGGCAGGTAGGAACCATTAATCCCGCCCAGGAGCATTTCATCACCAACCTTATCAGGCAAAAACTTATTATTGCCATCGACGGTCAGGAGAGTTCTCCCCGGCCCGACGCAAAAACCTTTCTGCTGTACCTGCCCGAAAACGAACTGCACGAGATGGGCTTACTGTTTTATTCCTATATTATTAAGAAATCGGGGCATAAGGTAATATACCTGGGGCAATCGGTGCCATTGAAAGACTTATTGCAGGTAATAAAAATAAGGGAAACAGATTATATTATCACCTATTTTGTTGCGGCCATGGAGTCGAAACAAATTCCGGGGTACCTGGCAAAAATAAGCAGGGAATTTGACTATAAGGATATATTTATAGCAGGTCTGCAAATTGAACAGATTGAAGAAACTCTTTCGCCAAATATTAAACCGATTAAAGATGTTGAAGAATTTAAATCATACCTAAACAGGATTTAATAACGCGCAATTTTGCCGATTCATAAATCAATTAAGGATAATGCCCCCGCTTGGGGCATTTTTTTTTACAGCTAAGCTGCTACCCTACCATCTCATTATCAGAAAATACGTTAAGAGGTTTTTATCGCATAAAATAAATTTGTATATTTATGTATAAGTATAGATTAAACATGAATTAACAGCAAACAAAGACATTCAGGCATTTTATTTCGTATTTACAACCCACGAACACCTGTTAATTCAGCATGAATCAATATTTTTATGAAACTTATTTTGTTAAAATATTAAAAAGAGCTTGACATTTGGATTTTTGTGTTTAACATAACTATAAATTAATTAAACAGCAACCTCAAAACTTACAGATATGACTGCAATAGAATTTAATCACAAACTTCTGGGTCTTCAAAAAAATCTGAAGTACTTTGCATACACACTGACCTCCAATTATGATGACGCACAAGACCTTGTTCAGGAAACTTATGTAAAAGCGTTAACAAACCGCGATAAGTTTACGGCCAACACCAACCTGAAAGCATGGACCTTTACCATCATGAAAAATACTTTCATAAACAACTATCGTCAAAGTGTACGCAACAACACCATCCTCGACAAAACAGATGATTTGTATTACCTGAACCTGTCCAAGGAAAGCAGCCTGGGTTTGCCCGACTCAAGCTACAGAGTTAAAGAAATACAGAAAGAGATTGCCAAAGTTGACAAAGACCAGCGCAAGCCTTTTGAGATGTACAACGCCGGGTATAAATACAAAGAAATTGCTGATAAGCTCAACCTATCTATCGGAACCGTTAAAAGCCGTATTTTCTTTACCCGTAAAAAACTGATGGAAGCCCTTAAGGAGAATTAATCGTTTTCCTCATACATATTCCCTCAACTGCCCCCGTGTTATTAGCGGGGGTTTTTTATTACCCGGCCTTTTGATAACTTTGCAAGGATAAAATCGACACAAATAAGGTTACTATTTTCATAAACGCAAGCTTCATGAAAGTTTTTAAGTTTGGGGGCGCATCGGTAAGAGATGCCCGGGCAGTAAAAAATGTAGCGGGAATTATTAAAAACTACGCTCAGGGTCCGTTAATTACTGTTGTTTCGGCCATGGGGAAAACCACCAACGCGCTGGAGAAGCTAACTGAAGCCTATTTTAACCGGGATAAGCAGGAAATGACACGCATATTTGGAGAAATAAAAGCGTATCATATGAATATTGTAAATGATTTATTTGAAGACAAAAAGCATCTCATTTACAACACCATTGAGCAATCCTTTTACAGTCTCTATTATTACCTGGAAGATCCCCCCGGAAAAAACTACAACTTTGAATACGATCGCATTGTATCTACCGGCGAAATGGTTTCTACCCAAATCATTGCAGCATACCTTACCGGACAGGGAATCACCAACCAATGGTTCAACGCATCAGGGTTAATAATTACCAATGCCAACTACCGTGACGCAAACGTTGACTGGCTGAAAACCGAAAATGCCGTTAAAAAGCATATCCTTCCTTATTTTAATAAAAACAAAGACACTAAAGCACCGGTGGCTATCACCCAGGGGTTCTTAGGAGGTACCACGCAGGGCTTTACCACTACCCTGGGCCGCGAGGGTTCTGACTATTCTGCAGCTATCCTTGCCTACACCACAAAAGCCTCAGAGGTTGTTATCTGGAAAGATGTACCCGGGCTGCTGAATGCCGATCCCAAGGTTTTTGAAAACACCCGGCTGCTGCAAAACATTTCGTACCAGGAAGCCATAGAGCTGGCATATTACGGTGCCACGGTTATCCATCCCAAAACCCTGAAACCTCTTTTGAAAAGAAATATTCCGTTGAAGGTAAGGTCGTTTTACAGGCCTGAAGAACCCGGAAGCATTATCAACCAGGAGTTTTTAAACGACAACACCTACCCTTCCTACATTTTGAAAACAAAACAAGTTCTGCTTTCCATCTTTCCCAAAGACTTCAGCTTTATTGCCGAGCAGAACCTATCAAGAATTTTCTCTGAATGTGCCAGAAACAACATAAAAATCAACCTGATGCAAAACTCGGCACTATCTTTCTCCATTTGCTTTGACCAGGACAAAACCAAAACCCCGGCCCTGTTAAAAAACCTGGAAAAAATCTACAATCTGAAGTATAATACGGATTTGGAGTTGATTACCATTCGCCATTACGAGAAGGCCAACCTCAACGAACTACTTGCAGGAAAAGAGATACTGATGGAGCAAAAAAATCGAACCACTTTACAGTGGGTGGTAAAACCAAATGCTGAGCAGGCTGATTAAGAATTACAAATGTGCTTCACGGAAAACCTCAAGAAATCCCTCACCGGCATTTTCGCAGCGTGTTCCGGTTTTCTCAAGGCTAAATTCCTGGTAGAAATCAGGATTTAATTCCTTTTTCGCAGAATACAAAACGGGAATATGGAGTTGGGTACCTGCCACCGGGTTTTCTGCAGTATCCAGTTTCCCAGCATTGGGTGGATGATTTTTGATAAACCATGAACAAACCCCAAAGCGGGTATAAATGCGACTCCAATTATCTCCCTGCTGCACCCGGTAAATTTGATCTTCTGGAACGACATGCTCTGCGGCAGTCAATTCCTCCTCAGCAACTTCACCAGCCATCCGGTTCTCAGTCACAGCCTCCGTGCGCGTTTTACGCGAACTACTTGCTGGCCGTGAATCGCGGATAAACATATCCCAGAACATAAAACCGATTATCAGTGCTGCCAGCACAATCAGTACCACGCGAACCAGTGGCTCTTCCATTTTTTCTTTAATATTTTCGAGGGAAGATGAGGTACTTTCCGGTTTTTTGCCGGATTTTTCCTTTGCGGGCTTTTTCACACCTTTCAGCTTCAGGGGCGTAAATTCCCTTTGCGAATGCTCAAGGTTGTAAAAAGAAATGAGCTGAAGGCCTGTACCCTTGTCTTCATCGGTACGTGTAGCCATATCTGCCAGCCTGTAAACCTTGGTTTGAACAGGCATGGGATCGGTAAGAATTTTATGAATGTATTTTTCTGAAACCCTGTCGTCAAAGACCTCATCACTCATGAGAATCATGTCATCAACCATGGGTACCAGGGCATGCACATTCACATAAGGGGCTACATCGCGTGAAAGGCCCATGTATGAGGGCGATTCTGAAGGAAGGGCAACTATTGCCTCGCCTTCTGGAGAATGCCCGGTTACATCGCCCCTGGCGATAAGGTTAAGTTTTCTGCCGTTGAAAAAGTAAATACCTGCATCGCCCATGGCACTGTAATATGCGCGGTTATCACGAATAAGCAAAATGGCACAACTTACCTGAAGATGATTATAATCAGGATTTTTTCGTGCATACTCAAAAATGAATCCGTTGGCATAAATCAGTGCATTATACACAGCGTTAGCAGGATTATCAACAAACTCATTTTCCAGGTAATACTGAATTCGTTCTCCGGCCAGCTGTGAAGATTTCAGAGGGAGATTATCTCCGCCACTCCCTTTGCAGATAACAAATACTGCCCCGTTGGTGCATTCAAAAAATAAGGTTTCAGTGGTTTGAGTATTCCTTGATTTATCTATAACAATATGATTGGCATACTCAAAATTCTTCAGCTTCCTGTTGGCCATAATCGACTCCTGTAATCCTTTATATGATTGTGATGATGCTAGTTGTGCAAAAATACGAATTTCAAGCTATTAGCAGCAAGTTTCAGCTGGATACAGTGCTTTGTTCCGGAACAGCTTTCACAATACGGACAAACTCATCTACACTAAGTTGTTCTGCTCTTTGGCCGGATAGGTCTGGATCGATCTGCTCCCATTGCACTTTCATGGGTTTCAGTGCATTGCGAAGGGTCTTTCTTCTTTGGTTATAAGCCATTTTTACTACACTAAAAAAAAGCTTTTCATCACAGTCGAGCTGATTTACCTTATTCCTTTTCATTCGTATCACCGCCGATTTAACTTTAGGTGGCGGATGAAAAACATTTTCACTTACCTGAAACAGATATTCGATATCGTAAAAAGCCTGGCACAGAATACTCAGAATCCCGTTTACCTTACCCCCGGGCCCTGCCATGACTCTTTGTGCAACCTCCTTTTGAAACATACCCACCATCTCGGTTACCCGACTCCTGTTCTCCAGTATTTTAAACAAAATTTGTGTGGAAATATTATAGGGAAAGTTTCCGATAATACCTATGTTGCCTTCACCGGGAAACATGTCATCCAGCTTTATGGACAAAAAATCCTTTTCCAGAATCCGTGCATCAAAGGCGGGAAAATGCTTTTTCAGATAGGCTACCGACTCGGTGTCGATATCCAGGCCCCACCATTGCCATGGCTTTTTTTGCATCAGGAACTGCGACAATACGCCTGTGCCCGGCCCGATTTCCAGCAAGGTTTCATAATCGCCATGCCCTGTGAGACTTTCAACAATTTGCTTTGCGATTGCTTCATCCTTGAGAAAGTGTTGTCCCAGGTTTTTCTTTGGTCTTACTTTATCCACAAAAAATAGATTATTAGTTTACATAAACCCCTTCATCTCTTCGGGTATCTCCCCGCAGATACCTGAACTCGTTGCGAGCCGACACCGTGTAGAGGCTACCGGGATATTGGGTAATAAGCTGCTGGTAAAGCTCCATGGCCTTTTCATTGTTTTGCAGAACTTTTTGATGCAACTGTGCCCTTTCAAACAACGCATCGGCTGCAAGCAATCCTTTGGGGTACTGCTCTGTAATGGCTGCCAGCAATTCATCAGCCTGTTCGTACCGGCCGGTTTTTATAAAGATATGTGCGCTTGCCATCATTACATTATCCATGATCTGGTGCGAAGGAAATTTTTCTTTTACCGAGTCCAGCGTAGCCAGAGCCTTATGGAAATTATTCATAAAGGTGTGCATTTCTGCCCGGGCAAACATCTGCAAGGGAACAGAAGAGCCGTCCTCTGCCAGGTTATCCTGTATGAGCAGCGAAAGGGCCATGGCATCATTGGCAATAAGTCTTGAAGTAGCGGCTTTTAGCACATCCAATTGTGCCTTTGCCCACTTAAACTCACCCATGTAAAATGAAAGCCGTGCATTTTTAAACCGCGCTTCGTGAGCCAGGGGATCATCGCGAAATGATTTATCCACCTGGGCATACAGCAAGTGAGCATCCCACAGGTCGCCGCGCAACAAAAGAATATCGGCCATTTCAATACGGCACTCTGCCTTTACACGATTAGGAACATTGGGCACATCTATTACTGCCTGCAACATGAGCGTTGCCTCTTCCGTTTTGTTAAGATAAAATGCCTGCAGATGCGCCAGGTTACGCACCAGAACAACCGTTTGTGCTCTCACTCCCATCTCATCTATGGTTTTCAGGTACTCCCGCTCAACCTCCTTTAGTAAGTCGTTATCAATCTCATAGCCGGTGGTTGCCTGGAGATATTTCACATCCAGCAGCCCTACTTTGGCCTCCAGGAAATAAGGATTCAGATTACCGTTTTCCAGCACAAACTCATATCCCTGTCGGGCAACAGCATAGGCATTATTGGAAACGGCCAGCCGTGCCACCTCTATTACAAGCTTACCCTCCTGTTCCATACGCCGGTCAAGCACCCGGGCCTGGCGCAATGCCATAGGGAAGTCTTTCTGCTGTAAAGAGAGCCAGAGTAACATTTCCGAAAAAAGGGATATCTGCGGGTTTTGTTGTGAACGCTGCAAAAGGATTCGACGCAGGGCGTCACTTTTGGCGAAAACAGGATCGTTATTCAAATGGTCCTGCAGCAGGCCCTGTACATTTTCCATGTAAGATTCATCGATAAGCAGCAAATCCACATACTCCGTCATCATCTTTTCATTCTCACCCATGCGGCTATATAGTTGCGCTAGGGGCAAATTAAAAGGATGGGAAGCACCAAGCATGCTGCGTCCGCGCAAGTAGGTTTGCAAAGCCAGGTCCTCGTATTCACGAAAAAGGAAAGCATTGGCCAAATCCGTTACTGCATTGGGGTTGGGAGGCAAATCCTTTATGAGTCCATCGAAATGTCGCCTCACACGGCGGGCATCACCAGCCTTATCCTGCACATAACCCAAATCTACCTGAAACCGGGCACTGGAGGGATTTATCCTGATTTGCTCACGTACCACTCTCTCTGCCTTTCTGAACTCCTGCAGTTCAAGGAGGCATTGAAGGTAGTTGTTGTATATAACGGGACCGGGATTGGATGCAAAAAGTTCTTCATACAGTACAACAGCACTTTCAAAATCCCCCTCCCGCATATACTGAGCCGCCAGCCGCTCATCCGAAGAAGCATCTTCATCAATCTGAGCATAGGCAAAACAAACACTGGCTATCAAAAAAGCAGTAATCAGGATTCTGTTCATAACAAAAAATATTTTTATTGCGCACAAGGGAGAACGCAACAACAGCCCGGTTTGTTTTGCCAATGGCGGGGTTTAATTAATCAGGTCGAACCCGGTATAGGGCACCAGTGCTTCCGGTATTCTTATACCTTCGGGGGTTTGATTGTTTTCAAGCAGTGCTGCAACAATGCGCGGCAATGCAAGCGCGCTGCCATTGAGGGTATGGGCAAGTACGGTTTTCCCGTCCTTGTCCTTAAACCTGAGCTTCATCCTGTTGGTCTGAAAGGTTTCAAAATTGGAGATAGAACTTACCTCGAGCCATCTTTTCTGGGCTGCGGAGTAAACCTCCATGTCGTAGGTCATGGCGCTGGCAAAACTCAGGTCGCCGCCACATAGTCTGGCCACACGATAGGGAAGTTCCAGTTTACGGAGGATTCCGCAAACGTACTCACGCATTTGCTCAAGGGTGTCATAGCTATTATCCGGATGGGTTACCTGAACAATTTCCACCTTATCGAACTGGTGCAGACGGTTCAGCCCTCTAACGTCTTTTCCGTAGGAACCTGCTTCGCGACGGAAACATGCAGAATATGCCGTGCTTTTAAGGGGCAACTGATCTTCGCGCAATATTACATCGCGGTAAAAATTGGTTACGGGCACTTCTGCGGTGGGTATAAGGTAAAGGTTGTCAAGGGGTGTATGATACATTTGCCCGTCTTTATCGGGCAGCTGACCCGTTGCAAAGGCTGATGCTTCATTTACCATCAATGGGGGTTGATATTCGGTATATCCGGCTTCAATGGCCTGATCAAGGAAAAAGCTGATGAGTGCTCTTTGCAATTTCGCTCCCTTTCCTTTGTAAACGGGGAAGCCGGCGCCAGTAATTTTGGTACCCAGCTCAAAATCGATAATATCATATTTTCCGGTAAGCTCCCAGTGGGGAACCGCATCCTGTCCCATTTCCATGATATCGCCTTCCTGGCTTACAATCTCATTATCTTCGGAAGTTTTTCCGGCGGGTACTGATGGATGGGGCAGATTAGGAAGGAGCACAAGCAGGTTTTCCTGTTCCTTTTCAAGGCTTGCCAATTCATCCTGAAGCTCTTTGGAGGATTGCTTCAATTGCGTAGTTTTCTCGCGCAACACACCGGCCTCTTGTTGTTTGCCCGATTTAAACAATTCACCAATCTGTTTTGCCAGGGTATTGCTTTCGGCCAGGGTGTCATCCAGTTTTTTCTGAACAGCACGTCTGCCTGCATCTACCTCCTGCAGTTTCTGCACGATTTCCTGTGCATCAAAATTTTTAATCTTCAGGCGTTGGGCAATACTATCAGCCTGTGTACGAATCAATTGCAATTGTAACATAGATGGATTATTAAAAACGGAATATTTATAAAAGCAAAGTTCAGTGAAACATAAAAAACCTTGCAAAATTAGAAAATTTATAGCCAAAAAGGACAAATTCAACAAGCTTTGTGGCCAGGTGAGTTATTTGCGATTGCAAGTTGTTATGCTATAATAAAAAAACCCGCCATGGGCGGGTTTTTAAAGTTTTATCTCAAAAAGCAACCTGGCTTATGATTGAGCAACTGGCTCAACAGAAACAAATGATTTGCCTTCTGATTTTTTCTTGAACACAACGGTACCGTCAGTCAGGGCAAACAAGGTATGATCTTTACCTATGCCAACGTTTTTACCAGGGTTATGCTTTGTTCCTCTTTGTCTTACGATGATATTGCCGGCTTTGGCTTCTTGTCCGCCAAAAAGTTTAACGCCGAGTCGTTTGCTTTCCGACTCTCTACCGTTCTTGGAACTACCGACACCTTTCTTATGCGCCATAATATTTTATTTTTTTCGGGTTAGCAAATAATGATTATCCGATGAGTTCTTCAATCTGGATTTGCGTCATTGGCTGTCTGTGGCCATTCATCTTCTGATAGCCTTTTCTTCTTTTTTTCTTAAAAACCAATACCTTATCGGCTTTTACGTGTGCCAGCACTTTGGCTTTGATTATGGCACCTTCTACAACAGGAGCGCCTACTTCGATCTTGCTGCCATCGGCTTTCAGAAGTACTTTGTCGAATTCTACTTCGGTACCTTCTTCCTGTGCCAAACGGTTCACATAGATCTTCTGGTCTTTCTTAATCTTGTATTGCTGTCCTGCTATTTCTACAATTGCGTACATGTTTACAGCTCGTTTAATAAATTACTGACTTTATTATAATGGGGTGCAAAGATAAAAAGAATAATTTATGATGCAATGCTTTAAACAAAAATAATTACCCTTCCCGCACTTTAAAAACTTCCTCTACTCATTAGCTTCTTACAAAAAATTTATTCCACCATTTTCTTAAAAACCCGGCAGGCCTGTTGGCAACATACACCCCCGCGAGAATAATACTAATCCAGAAAAAGAATGAAACCAAAAAAGGCTCCCCATCAGCAATACCCCACACAATAGATATTATGGGCATAAGGTAGGTTACACTGGAGGCAAACAAGGCAGAAGTGCGTTTGATGAGCCAGAAGTTGGCTATGATAGCCAGGGCAGTGCCAAGCACCGATAAAATAACTATATATCCCAGGCTCTCCCAACTACCCTGTACATGGCTCATGCGATAAAAAAAATCAGTAAAAAAACTTACATAAAGTATTGCAGGCACCCCGATAAAAACAAATGCCAATGAAGCAATAGTAATGGGGTCGTAGCCGATAAGGTAGTTTTTAATGAAATTCATTTGCACGGCATAGCAAATGGTGGCCAGAATTACATAAAAGGCAGGCCGGATATTCATATTCAACGCTCCTTCTCCTGCAGCATACAATAGGCCTGCGGCACCCAGAAAACCTACTACAACACCCAGCACATTAAGAAAAAATGTTTTCCTCCCGAAGAACCATACGCCAAACAACAGGGTAAATAACGGTGTTAAGGAATTTAAAATGCCAGCCATAAAGCTATCGAGTTCCATTTGGGCTTTGGCAAATAAGAACGCAGGCAGGGCATTACCCATTAAACCGGCAATGAGAAAAAGGTGAAAATTCTTTTTCTTGATTTTACTGAGCCTGGAAAGAGCAAAGGGTAATAATGCAAGAAATGAAATGGCAACCCTTAGCGCCCCTACCTGAAGGTTATCAAAGCTCACCAGCCCGCGTTTAATCAAAATAAAAGAACTGCCCCAAATGAACATCAGGGCAATGAGTACGGCCCAATCAAGCAATACCGGTTTGTTTTCTTCCTGCATCGATGTGTTTTAGAATATCGGGCACAAAGGTAAGTACATAAAACAAATCCTTGTAATTTTGTAATCTTATTGTTTTTGGCAACTCCGCCATGAATAACCTTTTCACCTGATTGTACCGGAACTCAAAACATTATCTCTCAAAAAATCAGTACAAGAGGAAGAAAAATCAGATTTTTTACTTAATTTTGCACTCCGTTTTTGGTAGCGGAAAATAATTTTAACAGAACTATTGAAGTATTAATTTATTAAAAACAAAGTCAAATGGTAAGACAATACGAGACCGTTTTCATTATGACTCCCGTTTTATCTGAAGAACAGATGAAGGAAGCGGTAAGTAAGTTTCAGAAATATCTGAAAGACAAAGGAGCCGAAATTGTTTTTGAGGACCAATGGGGATTGCGCAAGATGGCATACCCTATCCAGAAAAAGTCCACAGGTTTTTATCACCTCATCGAGTTCAAAGCTGAGCCTAAACTCATTGCAGAAATGGAACTTGAGATGAAAAGGGATGAGCGCATCATTCGCTTCCTCACCGTTGCTCTCGACAAATTTTCTATTGCATACAACGAGAAAAGACGCAAGGACAAAGAGATGCCTAAAGTAGAAGAAAGCAAGTAAAGAAAAACCGAAAAACAATTTTTATCATGGCAAATCAACAAAATTCTGAAATCAGATATCTTGCGCCCATCGCAGTGGATATCAAGAAGAAAAAATACTGCCGCTTTAAAAAAGCCGGTATCAAATACATCGACTATAAAGACGCTAACTTTTTGCTCAAGTTTGTAAACGAGCAGGGGAAAATTCTTCCCCGCCGCCTTACCGGTACTTCTTTGAAGTATCAGAAAAAAGTAGCCAAAGCGGTAAAAAGAGCAAGACACCTTGCCCTTATGCCTTATGTAGCAGATCTTTTAAAATAGGGAGGATATATATAATGGAAATAATTCTGATTCAAGACGTTCCCAACTTAGGGTTCAAAGATGATATGGTAACCGTAAAAGACGGATACGCACGCAACTATCTAATCCCAAAAGGGATGGGCATCCTGGCAATTGCTTCTGAAAAGAAGAAATTGGCTGAAACTATCAAGCAAAGAGCTTTTAAAGAAGAAAAACTCAAGAAAGAAGCGGATAAGATTGCTGAAAAGATGACCGATATCCACGTGAAAATCGGTGCCAAAGCAGGTACTACCGGTAAAATCTTCGGTTCTGTTAATGCCCTGCAAATTGCAGAAGCCATTAAAAGCCAATACGACATCGACATCGACCGCAAGAAAATTGTGGTAGATGGTGCCGCTGTGAAAGAAGTAGGCGTTTACACTGCCAAAATCAACCTACACAAAGAGGTTCGCTTCGACATCAAATTTGAAGTTATTGCCGAGTAATTTCGGGCAAACCACAAATTATATAACCTGCTCCGCTTTAGGAGCAGGTTTCTTTTTACCCGCCAAAACACAATTTACCCTTACGCCTTGACCATGATCAGCGCTGCAAGAATCAAATTCATCAAAGCTTTAAGCCAGAAAAAATTCAGGAAAGAACACGGGCTTTTCATTGCTGAAGGAGAAAAGATTGTAAATGAGCTGATAAACAACCCCGCATGGGAAATCCGGCACATTTACGGGTTGGAAACCTGGAAGGAGAAGCATACCCTAAAGCAGGGCATTGATTTCAGCCTGGTGAGCGAAAAAGAACTGGGCAGAATAAGTACGCTTAGCACCCCCAACAAAGTACTGGCATTGGTAAACACACCCCAACACAGGGCTGAAAACGTTTATCTGGAAGAAAAGTACACGCTCATGCTTGACGATATACAAGACCCCGGAAACATGGGCACCCTATTGCGCACGGCCGACTGGTTCGGCATTGAAAACATTATTTGCTCCGAAAACACCGTGGAAGCATTTAACCCCAAAGTAATACAGGCAAGCATGGGTTCTTTTATGCGGGTGAAAACTCACTACACTTCACTGCCTGAGTTTCTTAACAAACTCCCCGAGGGTTTTCCTGTTATGGGTGCTCTGCTGGAGGGAGAAAACCTCCATGAGTATCCGTTACCTGCAGAAGGAATTATCGTTACAGGCAATGAGTCAAAAGGAATTTCGCAGGCCTTGCTAAAGCATATTAATCACAAACTTCATATTCCTCTTTACATTCATTCTTCCCGCACAAGCTATCCGGAATCACTAAATGTAGCTGTTGCCGCTGGCATCATACTTTCGCACATTCGGAAAAAGGCTTAAAAGAACACACTTCATTCAGGCATGTTATCTCCTGAATGTGTTCACTGGCAGATTATTCCTTAACTTTGTGTAATACTACTTTTAACTTTAATCCAAATACTACAATGGGACTTATTGAATGGGACGACGCCCTGTACAGCGTTGAAATAAAAGAGTTTGACGAACACCATAAGAAAATCCTGCATTTTATTAACGATTTGCACAAGGCCATGATGGAAGGCCGTGGTAAGGACGTTATGAGTGACATTTTTGTTGAATTAAGTGATTACACGCACTATCATTTCCAGGCAGAAGAAAGGGAGATGCTCGACAAAAACTATCCCGAATATGCCAATCACAAGCAGCAGCACGATATGCTAATGCGGCAGCTTATTGAACTGATAAATGATTATGATAATGGAAGAAAAGAAGTTTCCATTGAAACCTTCCGTTTCCTGAAAGAATGGCTGTTTAATCATATTCAGGTAGCTGATAAAGAATACACTCCATTTCTTCGAAAACAATAAGAGTTTCGCCTTTAATGAACATAAATAACCAGTGCTTGTTGGCTTGGTGTCCTGATATAAATAACAGATAACAAAAAAATCCATATAAACTATGCAGGTATTTTTATTGGCAATAGTGCTTGTTGCCATTGCCATTGGCGGAATAGCCATCAAAATGTTTTTGCTGCCCGGAGGAACCTTTACCAAAACCTGCGGCAGTACCTTCGACCCTGAAACAGGCAAACACAAACCCTGTGCATGCGCTTCGGGGCAACCGGAAGACTGTCATAGCGCAGAGGAGGAAAGAACTTCGGAGCTGATAATTAACATAAAAAAAATGGAGCAAAATTAAATTGCTCCATTTTTTTGTCCTTTTTTATTTTTCTACTCCAGTTCCGAGCGCGGGATTATATCAATACCGGGGGTTTGAAAGGTAGCATAGTCTTTCCCTTCTTCTGAAAAGATGAAGAATGCCT
>SLOR01000307.1 GCA_007132395.1 Bacteroidales bacterium | reverse complement strand
TGTGCTTCGAGCCAAAGGGCTACCTTGCAAAGTTCTACGGCAAGGGGGTTTTTGTCCACACCGTAAATGCAATGGCGAATGGCATCGCGTGTGGCGGTGCGCTGACTGGCAGGGTCGGGCTGTTCGTCACCGGTGCGCACCCGGGCCAATTCAAGCCCAATGCGGCGAGCCGCACTAAGGAGTATATGGCCACTGCCGCAGGCCACATCGCATACGGTGATGGAAAGCAGGGCTTTTTCCTGCAGTGCATTTAGCTGCTCCTTGGTTAGCTTCTCTTTGGGTAGATTGAGCCTTTCGTGGGGCTTTTTGATGCAATCTTCAATAATATACTCAAGAGAGTGCTTGATAAGGGGTTTTACTAACTCCTCAGGGGTGTAATGTGAGCCGCTGCGGGCGCGGGCATCCCCGGCCTTAAAATCGAAGGACAGCTCATTGTTTTCATTTTTAATTACCGGGTCGTACTCCAGCAAGCCCTCGTAAACCGAACCAAACTCTTCCACATCCAGGTCGCCATAGTTTACGCGCACCAGTTGCCTGCGTTCGTCTTCGAAGAAATTGAGCCACAGCATCATTTCCATAAAGGCCTGGTTGCCCAAGTGGCATTCTGCCAGCAGGCCAATCCCTTCGGTGCCAAATAAATCCCCACCTAAGGGTCTTATGCCCAGTTTTTTTCCGTATTGCTCCTTTTCAAACAGACGAAAGTTGGCCCTGAGGTTATCCCACAGGTCTTGCTTGTATTTGTCAACAAAATGGTGATTGCCTGCCAGTTTGCGAAACCGCTCAATGCTGTAATAGCGGTAGTAAATATCGCGAAGTTGATTTTCTTCTTCGCTGCGGTTTTCTGGATAAATCAGTTTGCGTTCTTCAATGACCGAAAGGAAAAGTATGCGATAAATGAGGCGGAGCATGTATTGGTAATATTCAGTCTCTGAAATTTCATCATCAGTGATTTTTCTTCGTAACTCTTCATTTGCCGGGTGCTGCAAAAATCCATTGGCAAGCCCAATAATGGATTTTTCCACTGCTTCGCTTAGCTTGGTGCGAATGCGGGTGCCGGCTGCCATGGATTCCTGGTGGTAGTATTCGATAATGCTACTATCGCCTTCACCCTTTTGTTGCGGCATGCGGCTGGTGTGCAATATGCGGTATAGCACGGCAAAATCTGTATAAATGTTTTCCTCCATTATCTTTTCCAGGTTAAACTCCAGGTAACTGAGTTTAACCAGGCGGCTTGCATCGCGCAGCAGGCGTATGTAAAGTCCGTTGGTTACAATGCCATACAGGTGATCGTCAGTTTTGTTGAGATACTCCTGCATACGTGCATGGGGTGAAGAACCGCCACGCTCAGGCCGTTTGTCGAGGCTTTGCCTGTAGCTTTCAATTTGTATAGGAAAAGAACCTGTTTTTTTGCAGGAGTAATTTATGTTTGGCAAAGATGGGTCTTCGGCTTTGGCTCTTTGCACAAGTTCGTAGCCCAACTCACTCAGAAAATGAGATATCCAATACTGGCGGGTTTCTGTGAAACCGGTTTCACTTTCTGCAATTTTTTCTTGTTTTAATTTAAATACTTCCCATTGGTGACGAAGCAGGTTCCAAATATTTCCTATTTCATCACCAATTCTTGCTTTCTTATCAAGTCCGAAGTCTATGGGGTTTTGATACTTAAAGTTATCTTCAATGAGTTTCTGAAGAATTTCGTTGGAAATAATATTTCCCTGTATGTTTATGGATGGATATATCATGGCTTATAATTTTACGGGTTGAGGTACTAATACATACATGCCCAGCACATCGGGCGGCAATACGGGGTGGACAGCTTTGTAAGCCTTGTCTCCCGTATATTTTCTGAATCGCCCGTGGGCATCTACCAGTTGGTTCGCACGTTGCTCTGCCAACTTCAGAAACTGGGGTTCCAGTTCCTGATAGGTACCAGTTACATTTTGCAAAATATCTTTCTGGGTATTTTCATGTATATTATCAACACTTTGTGCAGCTGTGAGCAAACGTTTCGCTTCCTCAAAAGGGAGTGAACTGTGTTGCTTTTCCAATTCCGGCCTGAAACCCCATAAATACATTTCTTCTGCAATTACTTCATTTTTTCCCTTGGTTTCCTTAATTACGTTGCGCACCCTAAACTGCACGAGCACGGTTAGCTGCTGTACTGCATCTGTACGCACCACTGCTGTGCGGGCCACTTTTCCGTAAGGCTTGCGCTCTTCAAAAGCCAGCGCTAAAATAAACTGGCAAAGTTGCTCAACAAATTTATGGTTACGCCCCAGGTATTGGTAATTGCGGGGTGTAGGCGACACGAAACTTACCAGGAACCTGTTGCCCACCTTATGTTTCAGGTAGGTTTTTAAGAAAGGGGGTAAATTGATTTCATCAATTTCATATCCTATGCCGTTATTTTTTACACCCACCTGCAGCCATTGCAATGCCTGAATAGCAAAATCCCTAACCACGGTAGGGTCTCCAATGGATTCGTCCACTTCTTTTAAGCTTTCTTCAATATCTTGAGGCTTTACACGAGCGTGCTGAAAAATGGAGCGGATATTTTGCGCCTTTATCTTTGCCGTTTCAATATCATTGACGATTATGTTTTCCGCCTCGGGGAAAGCCATGGTAAGCTGTTCTCCTTGTATTTTATCCACATCGGGGTCAAGCAAAACTTTGTGCAAAATGGTATTCATGATGCTCATATCGTTGTCGCCAAGATTTATGGAGACCCCGATAGCCTGTTGTATATCCCTGACTTTCTTTATGATGACATTAATCACAATTTTGTCAATCGGATTATTCTCGCTCCACAGCAGCCAGGTTTTTACTACTTTGGATTCCTGTCCGAATCTGTCAACGCGCCCTTCCCTCTGTTCCAGGCGATTGGGGTTCCAGGGTAAATCATAATGTAAAACAGCATTGAAGTGCTCCTGAAGGTTTATTCCTTCACTCAGGCAGTCCGTAGCTACCAAAACCCTTTTCTTATGCACCCCCATTTCTTCGATTTGCTTTTTGCGTAGCTCATCGGGCAGTATACTGGTTATGGTTCTTACTTCTACCGATTTGGGGAGATATTCTTTGAGAAATTGTCCTACGTAATTAGCCGTGCTGATAAAACGGCAAAAGATAATGGGGCTAAATTCTTCTTTCAACCATTTGTCAATGATTTTAACAGTATCCCTAAGCTTTACATCATGTTCAATTCCTTTTAAGTTTTCCAGCTCATTTTTTAGGGCATGAATTTCTTCCACTTCGTCCTTTTTCAGTTCAATCTTGCTGAGTAATTCAGATTGTTCCACATCGGAATCTTCACTTGATTTTTCAATATTGGGGTTTTCCAGATTCTCCGCTTCCTCCTCCAGGCCGGCAATTTCCGCTGTTCGTTTATCTGTCCTGTTCTTCAGCATTTCAATACCGGCCCCAGGGCTCGACATAATTCCCCTGAGCAATGCTAACACTGCCCAGTACCTTATTCTGTCCTTTTGATTCTTAATACCACCCGCTGTAATACCTCTTGCAAATTTCAAAGCCTTCTTATAAGCTTCCAGGTATTGTGCAGTGAGGTTGTATTTAACTTCTTTGGCATCACGTTCCGGGAAACTTGTGTTTTCTCCAAGCCATTTTATTATGCTTTCTCTTTTCCTTTGGATAAAATACGGTGCAATGGCTTCTCGTCCCTTTTGGTCGATGGTTCCCAGGTCTAGGCTGTCAAATTCAGGTTTCAGCAAGCCCAGCAATGAGGTAAATTCTTCATCTTTGCCGCTATGGGGAGTAGCCGTAAGCAATAAAATATGTCGTTTTCCATCCTCAGAAAGCTTTTTCAACAGCGCAAATCGCTGTTGTGCATTGTCGTTTTTCACCCCTGCAGGTCGGGCACAGGTATGGGCTTCATCTACGATTATCATTTCAGGGCAGGCATTTAGGAACCGGCCTTTTCTCCTGCTTGATTTTATATAATCAATGGAAATAACCTGGAATGGTGCTTCCCTGAATACCCCGGCATCAGAGTTGTATTTTCGGTCTAAAGCAGCGGCAGTGCCTGAGCGGATTACTTCAGCATCAATGTCAAGCTTGTCTTTTAATTCCTGTTGCCATTGGTCGCAAAGGTGGGGCAGACATATAACGGCAAACCGTCTTACATCGCCGCGTTCCATAAGTTCCTTAAGGATCATCAAGGCCTCCACTGTTTTCCCAATCCCCACATCATCGGCAATCAGTAATCGGGTAACATCCTGATTTAGTGCGGTAATTAAAGGCACAACCTGGTAGGCACGTGGACGGAAAGACAATTTACCCATACACCGAAATGGCCCACTAACATTTCGAAAAGAAAGTTTACTGGCATTGTAGAGCAGTTTTGCTGTATAAAAATCGCCCAGATCCTCCTCAGCTGGTTTAGGGAAAACAGAGGGTTCAATCCTTTCCTCATGAATTTGTAGGGGTAAATAAATCCCTGTTATTTCTTCCTCCGATCCACCGAGAGGTTTCAATACTACTATGTCATTATTTTCAGAGGGAAGCACAACCCAATCGCGCCCTCGTACTTTTACCAGTGAACCAGGTTCAAAGTTCTTTTCCATTATTTCAGATTTTTGCATTTGAAAATATGTGTGTTTGCTTTAAGAAAATCATTCAAAGGTTCCCTGTAATTCCAAACCAATACAGTAAATCCTGCATGAAAAAGCGCCTTCCTTTTCACAGAATCTGCATTTGCAACATCAGGCCTGTCGTGCACATTGCCATCAATAAAAACCAGTACTTTCTCATCCTGGTAAAGAAAATCAGCAGAAGCATAAGTGTGTGCTATATTTGATAATGAAACTTGTGCCTTATCGGGAAGTTTGCATTCATATTTTTTCAGCCCATCAATAAAGTCCTTCTCCATTTGGGATAACTTATCATAATTCTTGTACAAGTAATCCAGATTTTCCTTTCGGGAATCAAAGTATCGGGTGTTATCGGCAACCGAATCCATTAAAACTTCCAGAGCATCTTTTATGGAGTGCCTGTTTAGCACATCATGATGTATCTGGTTAGAGTAGGAAAGAAGATCCTGATAGCTTGCTGCACCAATTTCGTCGGCTTTGGTATCTTGTCTTGAAACAGGATCAAAGTGACAAACCTTGTATGCTTCGACAAATAAACTTTTCATTAGCCGGCTATCATAAGCAATCTGTGAAAGTACTCCCAAACTTCCCTCCG
>SLOR01000410.1 GCA_007132395.1 Bacteroidales bacterium | reverse complement strand
CGTTTCCTTTGCCTTCTGCGTCCTTGCCCGAAATATCATAACATACATCCGCCCCCTCGCTCTTTTTGGTGTTGAACAATGCCTGCTTATGTATCATCCTTTCCGACTTCATGGTGTAATACTTTTCCATTTGCTCCAGGCTGTGCTTCTTGCTGGCAGAATCGGGCCGTGGGTTTTCAGGATCTTTTACCATGGAGTTGATTTTTTCAAACTTGCCAATTAATTCATCTATCGTTTGCTCGAAAAAATCGTAGTATTTTACATTTTTTACCACCTCGCGGTGCGAATGCTCTACCATTTTGCTGTTGGTGGCAATATGACTCCGGGCATTATCAAGGAAAGCAAGGTTTTCTTCCACTAATTCGAAATGGCCAATGGCGGCCTCCAAATGCATATGAATGGTTTCAAGGCCGTTTACCTCCTTTTTGTATTTGTCATTTTGAATGGCACAGTTGCTCATATGCTCTTTTGTGCCCTCAAAGAGGGTACTGATTTTATTCTTCTCAAAATGATTGCCGGCATATACCATAAGAATTTGCTGAGCCTGTGTGGCGGTATCCTTTTCTTCGCTCAAAAGCAGATTGTTGAAGTTAATTTTATCAATAATCCTTTGCTCTATAGCATTTTCTATCATTTCGAGATCTCTGAAACGGTCAATGAGCACAAAGACCACCTTTTGCACCAATGAAACTTCATCTGCCAGATGATTAAACTTCATGAGGCTTTGTTCACTTTCTTTTACAATATTCCTGAAAGATACCCCCAGTGTTTCGCGGCTGAATATTCCGCCCCTGTTATCAAAAATGTTCATGGATTTGCACATGCCGGCCATTGCACTCATTTCAGAAGCAATATCAATCATACGGCTGGTAATCCGCTCAATGGCATCCTGATACTCTTTGTTTGTATGCAGCAACTGTGCAGTTTGAATCTCGGTAACCTGAGGTATTTGCTGCAAAAAAGGCAGCTCAGAAAATTTTTCTGAATTGTTTTCTGCATTTTGCAATTCACGAATGATAAGATGGTGGGTTTCCTGCACATGCTCCATCTTCTGCCGGATAATATCGTGGTACTGAAGATTGGTGATAATGGTATCCACATGCTGCTTGCAGTTGCCTGCAAGCTTTTCCACCTTTGCCTTATTCTTTAGCACCCCGCGGTTGTGCCTTTCAACAATTTCAATTTCTTTTCTAAGGTCGGCCAGCTGATTGGCCAGCTGCATAACCACAAGGTCCTTAAGGTCAGTAAAATCGAGAAAAATACTTTTTACATGCTTTTGCATATTAAAAATATTCTCTTCAAAAACAGGACAACTCTCTTTCACCTTGTTTATAACCGCATCGATGCGCGAAGCCTCTTCATCAGAGAAGCTCTGCAGGCTGCGATCTCTGAACGTATTGGTAAGTTTAACATTTGAAAGCAGCAGTTTAAGACTGGCCAGGTTCTGCCGGAAATTATGGAATGGGACCTGCATCAACCCCAGGTTGGAGTCAACAATATGAAGTTTCTCCAGGTTGTGGTCTAAATGAGTTCCGAACCCCTGCAACTCCTCCTGCAGCCGGGTAACATGCTCGGTCAAGGAAGCCAGGGAAGAAAGGTTGTTGGCTTCGCCCAAGGTTACAAAAGCGTTGGTTATATTGTCAATGGCCGACTTTACTTTAACATGGTTTTCTTTCAAACTACGGTTAAGCGACAAAAAATCATCGGAGGAGCACTGATGCAATTCCATGATTTTCTTGTCAATGCTGAAAAAAACCTCCAGCATCTTATCCGTCTGTCCTGCTTTCACTTCTTTATCCATAATTTCGGCAACTATTTATATACTCTATGTATTATTCCTTGCGAAAGATTTTCTGTAACCGGAGGTTCTATTATATAAAACCTTACTTACAGAGGAGAAGCCTGCACTCAGGTTGTACCCCAACCCTAGGCATAAGAAAAATTAAGATACAATTCCGGTGTTTAGCAAAAAATACTTTTCCAGTATTACGCGGGTGGAGGGAATGGTATCGGCAAAGGTTTCGAAAACAATTTTTTCCATGGATTTTTTCTTATCCACCAGTCTTATTCTGAAAAAATTGCTTCTGAACTGGTTTATTCTTACTTCGTATTGTTTTTTACAGAGTTCCATAAGCCTTATATTTATTGAGGTTGGGATTGTTTTTATGAAGCAGGGTGAAAAATGTATTTTCATGGATAAAACTACCCCCCATGAAAGGCTTTTAAAACAGTATTACTACGTGAAATTATAGCCTCATTTTTAAGCGTTTCCCTTATTCGAAATTTCGTTTTTCCGAAATTCCGCATAATCACATATCTTTGGCAAGCTTTTATTTTATGTAATCCGGCATTTACCCCCGAAAAACTTATGCACATCCTCATAACAGACGATATGATTACAAGCCGAATACAAATCAGCATTGCTGTAAAGTCCATGGGTTATACATATCGTGAGGCTGCCAATGGAAATGAGGCCATAAAAAAACTCAATGAGGAAAGTTTTGATTTGATATTAATGGATATTGAAATGCCCGTAATGAACGGGCTGGAAACCACCCGCTATATACGCAAGCACCTCAGCGACCCCAAAAAAAGGAACATCCCAATCCTGGCCATTACGGCACATGAATGGGATGATATAATTACTCAATGGGAAAGTACGGGTTTCAGCGGGTTTATAAGTAAACCCATAAGCCCCGAAAAGCTCAGTGCAGCCATGCAGGCCCTGGGGATAAAATAAAAAAAGAGGCTGTTTCAAACACGAAACAACCTCCCTTATGCATTAGATATAATTTAGCATCAGCTACCTCTTCTGGCAGGTCTGCTTTCTTCTTCTCCTTCTTCTTTCTCTTTTGTTTCGCCTCTTCTGGCAGGTCTTTCAACTTCCTGTTCTTTAGTAGTGGTAGTTTCACCTCTTCTGGCTGGTCTGGTAGGTTCCTGCACTTGGTCTTGTTTTGTTTCGGCAGCGGCAGCAGCAGCGGCAGCGGCTCTTGCGGCAGCTTGAGCAGCCTGGATAGAGTCAATACGCACTTGTTCTTCTACTTCTGCAATTGAATCGAGGCGAGCCTGCTCAGCGGCTTGTTCTTTTTGGCTTGGTCCACAGGCAGTAAGAGCAAATATTCCTGCAAGAAATAAAATTCCGAAAAACTTTCTCATAGTTGGTTTGTTTTTTGTTAGTATTAGTTAATCTTACACAAAGATACGTTTTTTTCAAAAGTATAAGAAATTCGTTTTACGAGGAAAATCGTAAATTTGCACGTAGAGTAATTCATCTATTATTTTTTTAATTTTTCCAATATTAAATAACTAAACCTTTACATTATGAAAAAATGGCTAAAATTTGCAGCAGTAATTATGGTAGGCGCATTAATTTTCACAGCTTGTGAAAAAGATGTAACACTTTCAGTTCCCGGAGAAGCGGTAATTGATTTGGGGGACGAGTTTGATCCTTTGGCAGGAGTAACCGTTGACGGTGCCAAGGTAGAAGATGTTCAGGTTTTGTGGAACCCCGCCTGGAGTAATGTACTGGTAAATCACTATGTTGCAACCTACCAGATCGAAGGTGAAACTGCACAGAGAGACGTATATGTAAGAGCTGACAAGCTGGCCCGTAATTACGCTGTTACCGAATTGGACAATACAGGTTCATTTGGTCCCTACCCGGTAGTAGTAACCCGCGGCACCGAATTTAACGAGCTTAGATTCAACGAGCTCTTTTTTGACGACATAATAGTTAATGCTGTAATTGATGGTGCAGCTATGACAATTCCTACCCAAAGTTTCTTTAGCGGAAATGTTACCGTCAACGGAACCGGTTCATACAACGGTGATACCCAAAGAGTCACCAGCATCAACTACACCATGGATTACTACGGTGAAGAAATTATAGGTGTCGCTACATTCGACTAATGCTTATAGTTCTCTAATTACATAAAAAAAACCGGAGGTTCTCTCCGGTTTTTTTTATGTTTTCAAATCGTCCTAAACATTCAATTCTTCACCTTCACTCTTGGCAATAATCACGGCGCCGCAACTATCGCTCCACACATTTACTGCCGTGCGAAACATATCCAGAATCCTGTCCACGGCCAGAATCAGCCCTATACCTTCCAGGGGCAGGCCTACTGCTGATAGAATTATTGTCATAATAACCAGCCCGGCCATGGGAATACCTGCTGCGCCAATGGAAGCAAGCAAAGCTGTTATCATCACCATAAGCTGCTGTACAATGGTAAGTTCTACCCCATAGGCCTGTGCAATAAACAAAACGGCAATACATTGATAAAGTGCTGTACCGTCCATATTGATGGTTGCACCAAGAGGCAATACGAAACTCGTGGTTTTGTTGGACACGCCGCTTTTAAATTCAACCGCTTCCATAGTAAGGGGCAATGTGGCACTGCTGCTGGAAGTAGAGAAAGCCGTAAGCAAAGGTACCGACATACCCCGGGCATGTTTCACGGGGTTGGAACGACCCAAGAATCTGACCAGCAGTGGTAGTGTAATAAAAGCATGTATAGACAGGGCGGCTATAACGGTAAGCATATATATACCCAATCGTCCGAATATCATTAGCAAATTATCGGAATGCGCTGCGATAAGCGAGGCTACGATGGCAAAAATCCCCAGGGGTGTAAACTTAATTACGAACATGGTGATTTTCATCATAATCTCAAACGTACCGGTAAAGAAGTTTACGATAGGCTCCCGGTGCTCTTTGGATACTTTGGTGGTAAAAAAGCCAAAGAAAATGGCAAAGAAGATAATAGCGGGCAAATCACCCCGTGCCATAACATCAATGATATTTGTAGGAATTATTTTAATCAGGGTTTGCCCGAAACTGTCGCGACTTACGTCCAGTCCTTCCACCATTTGGCTTAACCCCAAATCAGCACCTACCCCGGGTTTTATCAGGTTAACCAGAATCAAACCGGTGGCAATAGCGAAAAAGCTGGTCATCAGGTAATAGGAAATGGTTTTAAGGCTCATGCGCCCGAGGTTTTCGCTGGAGCCTATGCCGGTTACACCCACTACAATGGAAGAGAAAATCAGAGGTATGATAATCATACGCAGTGTGCGAAGAAAAATATCGCCCATCCATTCCACATGTCTTACCTGTTCAGGGAACAAAATTCCAAAAAATATACTTAAAACCAGGGCAATGAGAATTTGCCAGTGAAGCTGTATCTTGTTTAACATTATCAAGTTTTTGTTTTTATTG
>SLOR01000113.1 GCA_007132395.1 Bacteroidales bacterium | reverse complement strand
GTGTGTGTTTATTAAAAAGGGGTTTTGATGATAGATTCCAGGTGAAAATTTTAATGGGATTTGAGGTGATCACAGCAAACATAGTTGTTGGCCATTGCCAGAAAATCTGTCACCTGCTTCTCTTCCCATGACTTGTCCTTGCCCAGTTCACCCGCAATAACAGAAGCCACCAAAGGCGCTATACGCATGGTTTCAGGGGCGTCAAGGAACAAACACCGTATGCGACGGGCCAGCACATCTTCCAGGGTGCGGGCCATCTCTTCTCGCACGGCCCATACCACCTGGGCTTTTAACAGTTGCAACGATTCACTGAGCACCTGGTCAAGGCCCTGTTCTTTTTGTGCCAGTTCCAGTATTTTTTCCTTGTCAGTACCATAAACATACATGGGATCATTAAAATCCACTTCTTTTTTGAAGCCGTGTATCTTGAGCTTTTTTGTTTTGGATTCTGTTTTCTGCCATTCCTTTACCTTCTCCACCTTTTCTACCATATCCTGGGCCATGCGCCGGAAAGTGGTCCACTTCCCTCCTACCATGGTAAAGAGATGAGAATCAGACACCACAATTTTATGGCTGCGCGAGATTTCTTTGGTCTTCGAACTTCCTGCTTTGGGAGCCGCAAGGGGTCTGAGGCCGGCAAAAATGCTCAGCACATCAGAGCGCTTGGGGGCTTTGGTCATGTATTTTCCTGCCGTAGTAAGAATAAATTTAATTTCCTCCTCCAGAGCTACAGGCTCCAGTGAAGCACTATCTACAGGAGTATCGGTGGTGCCCACCACCACTTTTCCGTGCCATGGCACAGCAAAAAGCACCCTGCCATCATCGGTTTTGGGAATCATGATGGCGTGGTCGCCAGGCAGGAAGGATTTATCCAGTACCACATGTACACCCTGGCTGGGGCGAATGGTTTTTTCGGCACCGGGTTTGTCCATCTGCAAAACCTGATCAGCAAATACCCCGGTGGCATTAATAATGGCTTTCCCTTTAACGGAATATACTTTCCCGGTTTCCTGGTCTGTAAAAACTACACCATTTACAATACCTTCTTCATTTTTGGAAAGACCTTTTACACTGGCATAGTTGAGCACATGTGCGCCATGCTCAACACTTGATTGCAAAACATTTACCGCCATACGACTATCGTCGAACTGCCCATCATGATATACCACGCCGGCAGTAATTTTTCCGGGTTGCATGGTGGGGATTTTCTCCAGGGCCTTCTTTTTTGATACCCTGTGCGAACGCCCCAGGCTGTAAGTACCTGCCAGTAAATCATACATTTTCAATCCCACTGTAAACTTCAGCTCATCGAACCATCCGAAGGTAGGAATTACAAATGCCTGGTTACGGGTAAGGTGAGGCGCATTGCGTAGCAAACGGCCCCGCTCCACGCAGGCTTCTCTTACCAGGGCTACATCTCCCTGGGCCAGGTAGCGTACCCCGCCGTGCAGAAGTTTGGTACTCTTGCTGGAGGTGGATTTGGTAAAATCGGATTTCTCAAGCAAAAGGGTTTTAAATCCCCGGGTAGAGGTTTCAAGAGCGATACCGATACCGGTGGCACCTCCGCCAATGACGATAAAATCATATAAACCGTCAAACTGTTCTACTTCTTTCAGAATTTTTTCGCGCTGCATAATGTTTTTGGATTTGAATATTGGTTTTTGGATAACATTCATTTTTCAATGCAATAATAAAACAAAAAAAATAAATACGCAAGTTTTTGAAACCTTTTTTGTTTCGTTTTCTTTCTTTTTGATTTGTTTTTATTTGGATTAAATACAATCAAGACCTGAAAGCAAGTCCTTATAACTCTTCCAGGATTTGCCAACAAACCAACATATATCCATATTTATTACTCAAAAACATTTTTCTCTTCAGGCCAGGTTAAATATTTCCGAACACCATCTTTCATTTCCTTTCGCATTGTTTACATTTTATGCAACAGGCGGCTTTTTTTGTTTCTTTTATCAAAAAAAAGCTGTAGGTTTGAAAGCAAAATCACAAATACCATGGTAGCAAGTATCGCCGAAAGACATCAGCATATACTGAACAAACTCAAGGAGCAGGGACACGTAAGCGTAGTGGAATTGAGCAGGGAATTAAAAGTATCCACCGTTACCATCCGAAAGGATTTGAAACTTCTCGAAGACCGCAAGCTGCTGTTCCGCACTCATGGCAGCGCAACCCCGCAAAGCCCCTATATTGCCAACCGCCCGGTAAATGAAAAAGAAAAGATTCAGGTAGCCCAGAAGCAAATGATTGCAGCACGTGCGGCACAGCTTATCGAAGCCAACGACAGCATTATCCTTGCTTCAGGCACCACCATTAATGAATTGGCACGACAAATTCGCCCTGAAAAAGGACTCACTGTAATCTGTTCGTCGCTCATTGCTTCCCAGAATCTTATAGACCAGAACGAGGTGGAAATCATTCAGCTGGGAGGCTTACTTCGTAAAAGTTCCTCCTCTGTGGTAGGCCCTCATGCGCAGAAAATGCTGGAAATGTTTAACTGCAACCGCCTGTTCCTGGGCGTTGATGGCATTGACCCTGACTATGGCATTACCACCACCAATGCCCTGGAAGCCTCCCTGAATCAAACCATGGTTGAAACCGCCCACAAAGTAATTATCCTGGCAGATTCAACAAAATTCGGACGCAAAGGATTCAGCAGAATCTGCGGCCTGGAAAGGGTAGATACCATAATCACCGACAAGGAAGCTCCCCTGAAGCTTATTGAAAAGTGCCGCGAAAAGGGAGTGGAGGTAATAGTGACGGAAGGTTGAGGCTGAGCGAAGCGGAGTCCCGAGAGCAGAGCGATTCGGGATAAAGATAAAGATTGAGATGGAGAAAAAGAGCGTTATGCTTTTGCAGGCTCAGAAATTAAGATATTGACTAATTTTAGCAAAAATAAAACAATGGAAATCAATGAATTTCGCAAGCATGCACATGCTTTCGTTGACTGGATTGCCGATTACTACGAGAATATAGAGCAATATCCTGTAAAATCGACGGTAGAGCCCGGCGGGGTAAAATCACAACTGCCGCCCCTAGCTCCCGAACAGGGAGAAAAGATGGAAGACATTTTCAACGACTTTCAAAACATCATCATGCCGGGCATCAGCCATTGGCAGCACCCCGGATGGTTTGCCTATTTCCCGGCCAACAACAGCCCGGCATCGGTGCTGGGAGAGATGCTCACTGCAGGCCTGGGTGTGCAGGGCATGATCTGGGACACCTCCCCTGCTGCCACCGAGCTGGAAGAAGTGGTTATGAACTGGCTCAGAGATATGGCAGGCGTCCCGCCACATTTTACAGGTGTGATACAAGACACCGCCTCCACAGCCACATTATGCGCACTGCTTTCAGCAAGAGAAAAGGCCACAAACTTCCAGGTAAACCAGAAAGGATTTCAGAAAACCCTGAGGGTATATACCAGCGGGCACACCCATTCCAGCATTGAAAAAGGGGTGAAAATTGCGGGTTTTGGCCGCGAAAACCTTGTGTATATTGATACCGATGAGAATTTTGCCATGCGGATGGATGCTTTAGAACAAGCCATCGAACAAGATATAAAAATGGGACTCACCCCCTGCTGTGTGGCAGCTACGCTGGGCACCACTTCTTCTATGGCCATGGATCCCATTGATGAAATTGGAAAAATCTGCCAGAAGTACAACATCTGGCTGCACGTGGATGCTGCATTTGCCGGCACTGCAGCCATTGCCCCCGAATATAGGAACTTCCTGAAAGGCATTGAAATGGCCGACTCCTACGTTTTCAACCCCCACAAATGGATGCTTACCAATTTCGATTGTTCGGCCTATTTTGTGAAAGATGCAGAAATCCTCAAGCGTACTTTTTCCATCATGCCCGAATACCTGAAAACTTCGGCAGATGAAAAGGTGAACAATTACCGCGACTGGGGCATTCAGCTGGGCCGCCGTTTCAGAGCCTTAAAACTGTGGTTTGTAATCCGCTCTTACGGCATCGAAGGCATCCGTGCCATGATACGGTTGCACATCAACCTTGCACAGGAATTTGCAGGGTGGATTGAGAAAGATGAAGAATTTGAAATCCTCGCTCCTGTAAATCTGAGCCTGGTATGTTTCCGATTTGTTAAACCCGGCCAGAGTGAGGAGGAACTAACGGCACTCAACAAGAAGCTGCTGAAAAACATCAACGCCAGTGGAAAGGTGTATCTTACTCATACAGTACTCAATGGCAGATATTGTTTACGGCTGTCGGTAGGTCAGCGCAATACCCGGGTAAAGCACGTGGAGCAGGTGTGGGATTTAATCAAGGAAAATACCCGGGATTGGTAAGCCTTTTTTAAAAGCAGTGGCGGGACAAACAACTCGCCCGCCACTTTTTTTACTTAATATATCCATTTCTAATCCAGTAATGCCGCGTCCCTGATTCTTCGTCTCAAAACATTGGAATAGGAACGTCCCTGTTTGATACGATAATCTGTATAGGCCTGCTGGGAATACTCAAGGGCCTTTTCCAGATCCCCTTCAATTTCGTACATTAGAGCAAGATTATAAAAGGAGCGGCCGGCGGTTTTGCGTCTGGAGGAGTTGGCAGAACGATACCAGGCTTCCTTAGCCCCGCTCCAGTCATTCACGGTGGCCCTTCTTACCCCTATTTTAAAATTATTATCTCTTTTTCCCTTGGTGAAAAAGCTGCGATTGGCCCGTGTCCAGTTGGGCGTGATGCGACGGGCATACATTCGGCCCGCCTGAAGACTAACCTCGTTTACAGCCTGCCGATGATCTATCAGGCTGCCCACGGCCATTTGCAGCAAATTCCCTTTGGTTTCCCACTTCCTGTTATGGGCATACAGGTGTTCGTCGATAATGCTGCGTGAGGCAGGATGATAGAAGCGAAAGCCAAGGTTTACGGTTGCCACCCCTTCGGCATAAAACTCCCTTGTTTGAGTGACTTTTCCGTCCTTGTCTTTTCGTTCCACATTTCGGTTTCCATTGGTTACCACGAAATTGTGGTCCAGGGCTTCCAATACAAGCAGGGCATCTGTATCATACTTTTTACACAACGCATCTACCTGCTCCCAGGCGAGGATAGGAGGCCACTGCCCTTTCAGGGCAGGGCTTTTCATTTGCTCACTGGCGCGCACTACCTGGTAGCGTTGGTTGTCCTGCAGGGTGCGTGAGAGCCCGTCAATGGCACTCTGTGCTGCTTCTTTATCCAGACCGGGCACCTGACC
>SLOR01000188.1 GCA_007132395.1 Bacteroidales bacterium | reverse complement strand
TGGCCGGCATTTCAACAAGCAGTTTTGCCCAAAGCCAGGAGTTACAGATTTCGCCCCTGCGTTTTGCCGCGGTACACGCCATTTCGCCACAAGCCGGACAAAGCCGTGCTTATATGGTTTTGCACGGTGCCGGTGGAGGCAACTGGAATTTTAATCTGCTTGCCGATGATCTGGCAAACCTGAATCAGGGCACTATTGAGGCTCCCCGTCACTCCTTCTTCAATACGCTGACTACCTCGGGCAATTACACACTACTTAATTTTGCTGTCAATGCCCTGAATCCTTCTTTAACATACGTGGTAATGGACCCGATGGGGAATGAGATTGCCCGCAAAACTCATCAGGATGTGCCCATGCTCAGGCGTGGTGAGCAATTTTTCCCTACAGTTTTTGCCCATCCTGAAGAAGGCTTTCTCATCGCCCAAACCATAAAAAACGGAAGAAATGCAGGTTATACCCTTTCGCACGTTACACCCAACCTGGATGAGAATTGGAGTATCAGCTTTTTTGCCGCAAGGGGGCACGCGCATGTTTATGACATGGTTGCCGGTGACGACAAAATATTTATTCTGGAAGCCAATGAGAGACTGAACAGGACCCAAAACACACGCATTCATTGCCTTGATGCAAAAACCGGTAAGCACATTTACTCACAAGAACTCAAAGACAATACTTCTTCTTTTTTCCCCACAGCCTTGCTCCCACTTGAAGACGGCAGCATCGCCATGGCCGGCACTTATTTTAACGGCACAAGAATCAACAGCAAAAACACCCGTGGCATCTTTTTCATGACCCTTGATGGCAGTGGCAGTACCATGGCATTGCAAACACAGTCGTGGAAACTGCTCAGACCCGTAATGCGCACTTCTGTGCCCGATTGGTTTTTTAAAGTAATGCCCGATGTATGGATACATGCCATTGAACCCATGGAAGATGGCACTTTTACTGCTATTGCTGAATTGTATCGCTATTCAGGAGAAGTACGCAGGGAGGAAAAAGGCGAGCTGAAGGAAAAATATCACCGCATCCGCATGCTGGACTTCATGCTGCTGCAATTTAGCCATGAGGGCGAAATGCTCTTTGCCGACCGTATTGAAAAGCCCCACATGGTGCTGAAACTTGATTCGGAGTTCGCAGGTGGATCAGGCTCACTCTCAGAGGCTGCCGGGGCCGGACCCCTGAGGCGGGGTCGCGCCATGAAAAAAGCAGGTGCATTTACTTACCGGTATCACCAGGGCAACCAAAATGGTTTTCAGATTGCATTCACCAGCTATGAGACAAAAAAGCACTATGCCTACCTTATGAACACCCATGATTTCAGTGCGGTAAAAGCCGAACTTACCCATGCCAAGCCCAGGGCCATTAGTTACCTTGAAATTATCGAGCTGTGCGCCAATCAGTCGGGATTTGGGTTTATACTGTCTGAACTAAACACACGTAAATTTGACGACTCGGAAGCATATTGGAGAGGGCTTTTGCCGGCATCGGAAAATTCCATGATGATATATGAATACATGCCCTTAACCGGAAGATTAAAACTTCACTTGCAAACAAATGGTCCGGAGATATAAAACATGATTATCCGCTTTCTTGCCAGTATTGTGATTTTCAGAATAGTCTTTCAATGATAAACAGGTTGACCCACCCCGCCCTATGGGCACCCCTCTTGCCTGGCGGCGAGACACGGTCCCTAAGGGTAGGGAGGGGAAGAGTGCAAGCTTAAACTTTCTTGTATGTGACTACCTGTAATGCAAATTCTGGGATTCTTTAAAAAGTTCCAGCTTCAGCTCCGTATCACCCTGCAGCATCCTGGCGTTGGCAGTGGATTTTTCAGGGTTTCTTTACCATCAGCAATTTTTCATACAAAATAGCCGGTACAAGCGGTTTGGTAATATAGTCGTCCAATCCCTCCGCTATATACTTTTCAGCGTCACCGCTCATGGCTTCGGCACTCAGGCCAATGATTACCGGTAGCTTCTTACGGGTAGCCCGCAGGGTTTTCACGGCACTTATCCCATCCATTACAGGCATTTGAATATCCATAAGCACAACATCGTAGGTGTTTTTTAGCACTTTTTCTACGCCAATAAGTCCGTTTTCGGCTACTTCCACGTGGCATCCCATGGACTTGAGAATAAGGGCAGCCACTTTGCGGTTCACGGGCTGGTCTTCCACCATGAGGATGCTAAGTCCAAGAGGAGTAAATTCATCCGTTTGCTTTTCGTCTTTAATGGCATCTTCTTCAGCTTTGCGGACCTTAATGGTAAACCAGAATTTACTGCCTGCCCCTTTTTCCGACTCCACGCCTATTTCGCCTTCCATCATTTCCACAATACGGCGCGAAATGGAAAGGCCCAGCCCGGTGCCTTCAAAATTGCGGGTGCGGGAGTCGTCGTACTGAGAAAACTCATCAAATACCCGTGGAAGAAATGCCGGGTCTATACCAATCCCTGTATCCTTTATGGTAAACCGAATTTTGAAGAGCCCGTTTTTCTCGTGCTCTTTTTCCACTTGCAGGCTCACACTTCCTTCGTAAGTAAATTTCAAAGCATTACCCACCAAATTAACAATTACCTGCATTAGTCTTTTTTCGTCGGTAACAATTCCGGCAGGTAAATTATCGTGGAAGTGCAGGTTGAATGCAAGCCCCTTACTTGCTGCCGAATGCTGAAAAAGGCTCAGCACACGATTTTTAAGGGAAGACATATGTATAGCGGAGTAATTGAGGGGCATTTTACCCGATTCGAATCGCGCCAGGTCGAGGATATCGTTGATAAGGCTCAACAGTGTTTCTGAGGATTCTTTGATGGTATCCACAAAATCCCTTTGTTCTTCGGTAAGCGGGGTTTTTACCAGCAAGCCGGTCATGCCCACGATACCATTCATGGGTGTTCGCATTTCGTGGCTCATATTGGCCAGAAACTGTTGCTTGATGAAGGCCGACTGCCTGGCCACATCAAGGTTTTTCTCCAATTGCAAGGTTTTCTTCTGATAAGAAACATCCCTTGCATACAGGGCCACTCTTTCCACATTGGCAAACTTATCCAGCACGGGATAAAAAGTCATCCACCAGTTTCGCCCATTAGATTCCTCCTCAAAGGAAAGTATCTGACGGTTGTCAAGCACCGTTTGAAAATACTTTATCCTGCTGCGGGAAATATCGTCGGGCGGCATCTGAAAAATATTATCGCCTTCGAAGTTATTCTTCGAGGGATAGAACCGTGCAAAGGATTTATTGTGAGTGATAATATGACCATGTTTATCGAGCAGCACAATTACATCTTCACTCACATTGATGAGGGCATTTAGGTTGGAGCGCGAATCTTCCAGTTCTTTTTTGGCTACCACGGCTTCGGTAATATCGTGACTAATGGCGATGAGGGCATTCTGTCCAAAGTAGCGGGTTAGAAAAAGCCTCACATATTGGGGAAACACCTCTCCATTTTTCCTTCTCCCCCAATATTCAAATCCAATAGATTCTCCCAGATAGGCGCGTTCCACTAATTCCATTATATTTTCATTGTTATTCCTGCCCGGTGCGCCGAGGAACTCAGGGGTTTTTCCGATAATTTCCTCTTTGCTGTAACCATACATCCTTTCTGCTCCTGCATTCACATCCAGAAATACACCATTTCGATCCTGTATGTAAATGGAATCTTTAACGGCATCAAATAAACCCCGGTAGCTATCTGCACCTTCACGAAGTTTCTTTTCAGCTTTAATCTGTTCTGTAATATCTGTAACGATAGAATACAGTAAAACTTTGGAACCTGATTTCACAGGCCCGGCATATACTCTTACATTCCGATCTTCTCCGTTGGCAAGCCTGTGGGTAAATTCAAAAATATTTTGTTGCCCGCTCAGGGCCAGCTGCATTTTGGCATTTACATCTTCTGAAGGTAAAATATTTATCTTGTCAATTTGCAATTTCCTTATTTCATTGAGTGAATAGCCATAGAAACGAATTGCTGCATGATTGGCATCAAGTATATACTTTGTCTGGGGGTCGATTACCAGGAATACAGCCTGGCTCTCGTAAAACAATTGCCGGAAGCGTTCTTCACTCTCAGATATCCTTTTAGCCAGCGCATAATAGCTTTCCTGGGCCCGGAAAAGCAGGCAAACCAGCAGCGTTGCAACTGGAAACACAAGCAGTATGGGCAAAACCATGGTATTAAAAGTATCGAACATTACTTCACGGGGCAGGGTAAGCATAAGTATCAGCATAATTAAATGCACAGATACACCCAGGGTGAGGTACATTACCCAGGGAGCAATGCGCTGATATCTTTTTATGAGGTAATGAAAAATAACGCCCAGCAAGGCCGACTCTACTATTACCAAAACACCCATAAACATACCTGTCCCACCAATATGCACACGATAGGCCATGGCGATGGTCGCTGAAACAAGCGCCGACAGGGGTCCTCCAAAAAGACCTGCCACGGCCAGAATAATTGATCTTCCGTCAAAAATAACCCCGGGTTCCAGCTGCACGGCGTTGTGCATAGCTGCCAGGGAGAACAATCCGAAGACCAGCCCTGCCGTGAACTTCAATCGCAAAGTTTCGGGTTTGAAATACCGGTTAAGAAAGATATAAGCCACACTAAGGGCTATAACCATGCTAATGTTATTGATAATGGGAAGAAGCAGCATTTCGCGGTATTTCAATTACCTCAAAAGTAAAAATTAAACCTAAACATCCAAACAAACTCCAATTAATAAAACATAGACCCATCAGAGCACTTTAGTTCCTGCAGGCATTTTACGCATTCTTTATCCAAAATCAATCTATTTTAAAGAAAATTATTGCTGCTGAATTATTGTTGACAACTCTTATCCGTTAGGTTAATCAAACCTATCCATTGCCGTCAGTTTTAACTGACGGATTTGAAAGCCCAAAAAGACAGGGGGCTTTAGCCCCACTATTTACAATTAGGCTCTAAATGGGGCTAAAGCCCTTTGGATTGTGGCTAAATTTATCCGTTGGCTAAAGCCAAAGGCAATGGATCTGAGTTACAAACTGACAACATTTTGTCCAAAAAAAGGGAAGCCTACATAATCATAATAATTAATCCCAAACCCCTCACATAATCACAAAAAGGGGTGTATATTTGCAGTTTTATTTATACAAGGACCCCTATTAAAGTAATATGAACATTCTCATTGCCGGCGACAGCGAAATTGCAACGCATCTGGCACGATTGCTTTACGACGAAAATCACGA
>SLOR01000223.1 GCA_007132395.1 Bacteroidales bacterium | reverse complement strand
TTGCCATTACTTCTATCGTGTATTTTATCCTTGTTAAAGGTGCCAGTGGAGCTTCATTTATGACTGCAGACACCATTGCCTGGATCAACCAGAACACCATGCAGATTCTCGCAATATGTTTTATCGGATTTGCTTTGCTGATTCAGTTTTTGGTATCTGTATTTAAATTTAATATTTTCAGAGGCATTGTGCTTGTAGGTACATTTTCCATTGCTATGGCTTTTGCAGGAAATGACCTCGTAAACTTTATAGGTGTGCCCCTTGCCGGCTTTGAATCGTATAAACTTTTTGTCAGCGATCCCAGCCTTAATCCTTCTTCATACACTATGGAGTCGTTGCTTCTTCCTGTACAAACGCCTACATTCTTTCTGCTTTTTGCAGGAATTATCATGATTTTCGCATTGATTTTCTCTAAAAAAGCACGTTCGGTTACGCAAACGGAAGTCGATTTGGCACGTCAGGGGGAAGGGTATGAAAGGTTTTCCTCCTCATTATTTGCTCAGGCACTTGTAAGAAAATCCATGGGTGTTTCCAGATTTATACATGCCGTTGTTCCTGCTTATATTCTCAATAGAATTGACAAACGCTTTGACCCGGCCCTCAGCAAACGACGTAACAGGTTACTTAAATTAAATGCCGATTTTGATATGCTAAGGGCCTCTGTAAACATGTTTGTTGCCAGTATATTAATTGCATTGGCTACTTCCCTGAAGCTACCACTTTCTACCACCTATGTTACTTTTATGGTAGCCATGGGGACTTCGTTAAGCGACCGGGCATGGGGAAGGGAAAGTGCAGTTTATCGTATTACCGGCGTTATTACGGTGATAGGAGGATGGTTTTTTACTGCTTTCACAGCCTTTTCGGTTGCATTTATTTTTGCAATGATGATTCGCTGGGGGGGATATCCTGCAGCTATCATTGCACTGGTTATTGCATTAGTTTTTGTGATAAAAACCAATGTAATTCATAAAAAGCGTAGTCAGGCCAAGCTAACAGCCGAAAATAAAATTCAAAAGGAATGGACAGAGGAAAGTGTAAAGGCAGCATGTCAGAAAAATATTTATGATATACTAAAGCAAGTTTCGCGATTGCACGCTGATATCCTGCTTGATTTTATTGCCGAAGACAGGAAAAAACTGAGAAAGACTGCAAAAAAAATTGCAGATCTAAATTTAGTAACCAAGGAACTTAAAAACGATTTGTACATTACGCTCAGAAAATTACAGGAAGATTCCGTAGAAACAGGACATCATTATGTTCAGATTCTGGACTATCTTCGCGAAATTGCGCATTGTCTTACTTATATCGCTGAGCCTTTTAGTGAACATCTTGACAATGCCCACCCCGGCGTGATTCGGGAACAGGAGGTTGAACTTAAGGATATGAACAGAAAAGTGCGATTGTTCTATGAAAAGTCTTTGCTGGTAGTACAACAAAAGAAATATGAGGAGCTGAGTTCCATTATACGCGAAAACAATGAATTGGTGCTTGAGCTGGAGCGAATAAAGAAGATGCAGATTAAAATGATAAAAGCCGAAAAAGTGGGCACAAAAAATAGTCTTGTAATATTCAATTATCTTGCGGAATCCAAAAATATGCTCTTATTCTCCGTAAACCTTCTGAAATCTCATCGCGATTTTGTTTTAAAAAACAGGTATTAAAAACTGTATAGTTATCTTTATGGGCATTCCAGTGTTAAGTTTATGTTAACTCAAAGGGGAGTGACTTGGATTTTATACTTTTGCAGTCCCATTATACAAAAAAGCGATACTCATGAATTTTAGCTTCATACAGTTTCTCACTCTTTTTGGTGCGTTAAGCCTTTTCCTTTTCGGAATGAAGGTAATGAGTGAGGGGATTCAAAAGCTTGCCGGTGATAAAATGCGCACTATCCTGAGTGCCATGACCTCCAATCGTTTCTTTGGCGTTATAACAGGTTTTTTTATCACTACCCTTGTGCAGTCATCTTCTGCTTCCACAGTAATGGTGGTAAGCTTTGTTAACGCGGGTTTGTTGAGCCTGGTACAATCCGTTGGAGTAATCATGGGAGCCAATATCGGTACCACCACTACCGCATGGTTGATTTCCTTTCTTGGATTTAAACTCAATATTGCCGCACTTTCGCTTCCTATTATAGCGGTAGCATTTCCCATGTTGTATTTTTCCAAAGACAGGCTTACCTCACTGGGAGAAACACTGCTGGGCTTTGCTTTGCTTTTTATGGGGCTGGGGCTGCTGAAGGATTCTGTTCCTGACCTGCATGCCAATCCACAGATGTTTGAAGCTTTACAGAATCTTACGGACTACGGATTCGGCAGTATCCTCATTTTTCTCGGCATTGGTACTTTGCTTACCATTGTCTTGCAATCTTCCAGTGCTACCATGGCACTCACACTGGTAATGTGTAATTATGGGTGGATAGGATTTGAGCACGGTGCTGCCATTGTACTGGGCGAAAACATAGGTACTACCATTACTGCCAACCTGGCTGCCCTGGTGGGTAATGTACATGCTAAACGTACCGCTTTGGCCCATACTCTTTTCAATCTTTTCGGTGTTACATGGATGCTCATTGCTTTTAAGCTGGTTATTACCACCATTGACTCTTACATGGTGGGTATGGGCTTTGCATCACCGATGAATAGCCCCGAAATGGTCCCCTTCGGGCTGGCGATCTTTCATACTGCATTTAATATTACCAACACCTTGTTGCTTATTGGCTTTATTAAGTTTATTGTGATAAGTGTTGAGAAAATTATTCCTTCAAAAGGAAAGGGCGACGAAAGACATCAGCTTGAATATTTCGGAAGTGGATTTCTGCATATGGCTGAATTCTCCGTGTTGCAGGCCAAGCGGGAAACAAGAAGATACTGCGACCTGGCACAACGCATGTTTAACTTTATACCCGAAATGGTGTATCAAACAGACAGGAAGAAATTTGCCAAAGTGCTGGCCCGGGTAAGTAAATATGAAGAAATTACGGACAGGGTAGAGGTTGAAATTACTACATTTCTGATTAAGGTTTCGCGCAAGCAATTGAGTACCAGTGCGTCTGAGCAGCTAAGAAGAATGAGGCTGATATGCAGTGAAGTGGAAAAGATTGGTGACATTTGCTTTAAAATGGCAACACTGCTGGATAAGAAGAAAGAAGAAAAAGCCTACTTTACTCCCAAGCAAAGGGAAGAACTAACGAATATGTTCGAATTGGTGAATGATGCCTTTGATGTGATGATGGTAAATATGGAAAGAGGAGAAATGTTTGCCCGAACCAATATTCAGCAAGCCTATATCCTGGAAAAGCGCATTAACCAATTCAGAGATAACGTAAGTGAAGAAGTTATTGACGATATTGAAAAAGGTTCTTCCCATGTAAAGAGCAGTTTCTATTTCAACAAAATGATTTCTTCCTGCGAAAAAGTTGGTGATTCAATTTTGAATATCAATGAAGCTGCTGCAGGGGTGAATATTGAATAATCAGCTGCTTTTTAAGCCTTTTCGAGCGTAGTAATTACTTTCTTAACAATATCCTCCTTGTTGTCTTTTTCGGGCTCAAAAAGGATGATATCACCCGCATTCCATTTGCGCATCATGGGTTTTACCAGCTTTTCCCTTACTACCCAAAACTGGGCACAGGCATTGTTTTCTACCACTTTTTCTATGGCAGGTGCCCATCCTTGATTGCTCATTTCCATTGGGCCCAGTTCATCAATAACCAGTATGTCTGTAGAATGGATAAGGACCTGGGCAATGATGTCGCACCCTTTCTTAATACCGGTTTCTTCAAAATAAAAACGGCCAAAGTGAGGTTTTTGCGAATCTGTTTTGGTGGAGCATAAGGCAGTTTCTTCTCCAGTTTGAATATCTTTGATTTGGTAAGCATTACGACTGATGTCGTTGGTATTACCCAAAGTAACAAACCCCCTTATTGTTAATCCCTCTTTTTGCAACTCCTCAATTAATTGTTGGGTAAAACTTGTTTTTCCCTGGTTGATGCGGCCTGTAAGGATAAATACCGGTTTGCGGTTTTGTTCTGCTTTACGGAATGCATCCAGCAACGCCTGGGAGCGGGCAAGCATGGCGTAGGCGAGTTTTTTAAATCCTTTAATGCGTTGCGACTGACTGTAAAACTCTTCCATAATACCTGGCAATGCCGAAAAAGCCAGCTCTACCGACTGGTACAGGTTCTGGAAACCCCGGTTGTACAAAAGGTTTTTTACCACGGGGTTTTTCAGCTCTGCACTGATTACGGCAAAGCAGGTGAGCAGCAACAATGCCCTGAAGCTCATCTTTAACCCGATAGAAAATCCTTCGGGGCTGAACATTTGATCCAGCCCGTTTTTAAAAAGAGCTGATAACAGGATGATGATACCCAGTTGTATCCACAGGGCAGGCTTTCGCAAATACCTCATATTGTTGGGATAGCGCAGATAACCAAAAACCAGCACCATGACAACCAGGATGGCCGAAACCCATAGTGCTGAGCGGGTAATCACCAGCATGCCTGCCACCAGCACCGCAAAGCTCAGAAACAGATGCAGGATGGAGTGATTGTTTTTGCGCGTGTGTTTGAACAGGTCGCTTTGTCCATGCGGTTGCACGGACTGATAAGCAGGGCTGTCTGACTGAACTTTTACATAATTTCTGCCAGTCATGTAACCCATCAGGCCGGCCAGGGCACCACTGAAAAGGTAAGCCAGGCTGAGCATTGCCAGTAGCCAGGAGGGAGGCAACTGTTCCATTCGCAATTGGCGGGCAGCAAAGAAATACATATTTTCCAGCAGCAGCACAAAATCCCACCCATACAGGATGAGCAATGTAAGAGCTTTTTGTGCCAGGGCGCTGAATACGGCAAGTGCTCCTCCCAGCAAATAGGAAAACAAATTTTTCCCTGTAAGCCGGATTATCATATCCAGGATAATAGCCTGCGAAAGGATTCCTATCATAGGCCCCAGGATGATGGCGCTGGGCGAAATGGACTTCATCAGGGCGCAAATCAGTCCTGCCCGCCAAATCAAACCATGATTTTTCCACACCTGGAAAAAGGAGATGACAAGATATACTGTGATAAAAGAAAGGATGGAGCCTGCCAGAGGCAATTTCAGGTTGTGCAGCAAGCTTCCCAGTACAATCTCCACCGTAGCCCATAAACTGCCCACCACGGCGGCTTTAAGCCATTTTTCGGAGAGTTGTTTTTTGGGGTAGATGTTCATGTTAATTTATTAATTTGTTGCTGAGGGCTTTGCCGAAGTCCCGGCATTAAGAGATTTA
>SLOR01000114.1 GCA_007132395.1 Bacteroidales bacterium | reverse complement strand
TCCATGTTGAATGAGGCTTTCCCCTGCAAATCCATACGGGAAGAGTGCCGCACTCCCGCACGCAGAAACAGATAAAACCCAAGGCCTGCGGAGAACAGTGCCGTCCCTGCAAACAGGGGGATGATGTGTATGTTGAAAGGCAACAGGATAATGCTTACCACTGCCAGTTGCAGCGCAGCAATAATCAGGTAGAAATAATACTTGGCCCTGATAAATTGCTCCATGCTGAAATCGCGGCTTGACAGAAAGTCGAAAAAGTGACTCTCCCATGAATAGGCATGCTGCAGGTGCATATTGCCCAACCCCCCGGCTATAATTACAAACATGATAGCCAGACCGGAATCTCCCGGTTCATTAATCATGAAAGCTGCTACCAGGGCGTAGGCAATGGCTGCCGGCAAAAAGAAGTACAGGCTCTGGCGGGTGCGTCGGTTTCGGATAAGTAATCGCCATTCCAGCAGCCAGTAGGGCCCGTATACAGGCACTGCAGCCAGAAATCGTTCTACCCGTGTGCCGGTCAGTGTTTTTTCTGCCGGCTCCTCCGATTCGTAAATTTTATAGAAGCTCTTTGTGCTTTGCAGGTAAACGATTCCCTGTAGTCCGGCGATGATAGCCACAGGAATAAGGAATGAGATGGGGCGGGCATGTACAAATGTCAGAAACACATCCAGCGAATACTGCAGCATCTGCTGGGGTATCCACAGGTAAGCCGCGGATAATATCATCAGGGCAGCACCAAAAAGAATTCCTGCACTCCTCGCTGTTTTGTCGGGTGTGCGCAGCAGCATCAGGATGCTTTGGTTGATGCCTGTAAGAAGAAATATCCCGACTACTCCCAGCCCCTGACTGCTGGTGGCCGGGTTGATGGTCATTTGTATAAAGGGATAAAAGAAAACCAGCAGGTAGAGATTCATGGGGTGCAGCCACGACTGGAAAATGCGATACCCCGACAAGTGCCCTCTGGAGATGGGCAGGTGCAGGTAAGGCAAAACATGGCGGGGTGGCAGTTTTTGAAAAAATAACCGAACCACCAGATAACTGAGAAATATTACAGGCAAAAGGCCATACACCCATTTGGCCGGCGGATACTGAGGCAGGTGCTCGTTAAGTATCATCGGCAGCGCACGACCCATGCCATACAATTGCATGGCCACAAAAAACAGTACAAAGGCAATGAATCCCTTCACAAATATGCTCTTTTCGAAAAATGCCGAGCGGCGCATCATTTGCCAGGAATGGGTGATGAGTTTTGAAAACATAGTAGGTAGCTTCTTGAAGAATATGCAAAGATAGAAGGATTTTGGCAGGCAGGAGGTTTTAACAGGATTTGTAAACGCGATCTGAAAGATGAGGGGGTGATTCCGACGAAAGAATAAGGCAAACATTTTTGTCAAAGCACTTGTTTTCTTTAGTACAAATGTTTAATTTGTAGAAGCTTATCCGGCAACATTTTTGGCCCCGCCTCCAGGGCTGTTTTTTTTTGGTAACAGTTTATTGTTATGGCTAAAAGGATGGTTTACCTTACTGATAAATGGCTTTATTTCGGGAAGCGCTGCTTGATTTTTTCTCTTCTATGGGCTATCATGCCCCTCTCCTTATCGGGGCAGACGACCATTGCCCTTGATTCAGCTTCTGCCTATTCCGGGAATTGGAGCACAGGCAGCAATCAGGGATTTGGCTTTGCACCATGGAATATCACTACCAATGGCAATGCCGGTGCTTTTATCGGCAATCCTGCCGATGCGGATATTTCAGGTATGGATGAGAATTCTTTTGGTCTGTTTGCCAACCCTCAGGGAGGAAACTCCGTTAATGCCGACCGTGATTTTTTCCAGCCTTTACCCGTAGGGGCAACCTTTAGTCTGCAATGGGGCGTAAACTGGGATTCCGGTGGCAGCGGCAATAAGGGATTAAACCTTTACACAAGAGGCACAGGGGGCACACAGGTAATTAATATCAACATGGGAGGAACACAGGTCATCACGATTAATGGCGACCTCATGTTCAATAATTACGGCACACAGGCCATGACCCTGAATTTTGAAAGGGTATCCGAAACAGGTTTAAGGGTATATGCCACCGGGCGCGATGGCAACGAAACCTACGATAATACTTTTACATTTACCAGTTCGGCCATTGATGCCTTTCGGTTATATGCTTCGGGTCTTACCGATGGTGATGAACGCCAACCCTATTTCAATAACTTCAGCATTACATTTCCTGACGGGCATACGCTGCAGGAAAATATCACCGTGGCGGGTTTCAGAATCCCGGCAGGCATTGAGTTTGTTTTATCCAATCAAATTATCACCCTGGCAGCCAATGCTTCTTTTGAAAATAATGGCTTGTTCAGCACCGGAACGGGAACCGTGATATTCGGGAATAATACTACAGTATCAGGCGATAGCCTATCAAGTTTTTACTATGCTGTAGTAAATGGCGAAAATGTTTCCTTTGGCCCATACGACAATGGGCAGCCGCAATCCATAATTACCCATACACTGGAAATTCTGGCAGGAAACATTGCTATGGACGGCGCTCCGGAGCTAAGTGAAGAATCCACCTTGTTTTACAGAAGCGGCGGCACCTATCTGAGGGTAGTTGAATGGAACGACCCCTGGCATGTGCGGGTGGGATTTGATACCAATCTGAATCTGAACGCCAATGCACTGGCAGCAGATTTGGTAATAAGGGGTGACCTGATTATTGACGAAAACTCTTCCGTGTTTTTTAATGCAGAGGATATGTACGATTTGAGACTGGAGGGCGATTTGTTCCTCAACGGCACCCTTAGTCTTTCTGAAACTCCAGGCAGCGATTTTTATATCATGGGCCACTGGAACCGCACCGGCACTTTTAACCACAACGAGCGTGAGGTGATTTTCAGTGGGACTGCCTTGCAGAACTTCAATGACCAGACAACTTTTTCTTATCTAAGGGTCAATAATCCCGGGGGTGAACTGATGCTCAATGATGATTTGGAGGTAACAGCGCGTCTGGAGGTGGATGACGGTGCCCTGCTTAATATGGGTACCCGCATAATTTCCGGCAGCGGCACTTTTACGCTTTTTGATGGCGGAGCTCTTAAAATCGGACACCCCTCGGGTATAACCCAAAGTACTGCAGAGGGTAATATACAACTCACCGGTACACGCAGTTTTTCCAATGCTGCCACCTATCATTACATCGGGCAGGAGAACCAGCAATCAGGTAATGCCATACCCACCGCAGAAGGAAGCAAAAGAATTATCGTTGAGCTGGCCTCCGATGAGTTGGAGCTTGCCATTACCACAGGTTCAATGGTAAATATTGCCGCACCGGGGTTTCTGCAGATTATTTCAGGGACATTGCTGGAAACACCTGTGTCAGGTGTTCCTTTAGTTTCAAGAGGCATTCAAGGCAATGGGAGTTTAAATATGAACGGTGGTCATTACAATATAACTTCGTTTGGAGAAACTGTTGACAAACCCCGCCTGTCGGGCGATTATACACTTACCGGTGGACTTATTGAGTTGGGTGCCGGGGGAGATCAGTCACTTAGGGGTGGCAGGCCCTATCATAATCTTGCTTTTTCAGGAACGGGAGTGGTAACGGCAAGCGCTACCCCCGATATTACAGGAACGGTAACTATCCGCAACGACAAAATCCTTAATCTGGGTAGCAGCACTTTTGGCAATAGCTCCACCCATCTTACCATGCAGGACAACAGCCGGCTGATTTCTTCGGCAACGGGTGTTTTTCCGGCGATGGGAGGGACTTACACCCTTACCGGTGGCACCATTGAATATGCCAATACCAGTACCGGCTCCCAAACCATCAGGGGTACGTTGTATAACAATATTGAAATCACGGGAACCAGCGTGGCCAATTCTAATGGAAATATACATATTCGTGAGGGTGGCACCTTCACCATAAAAGAGGGCGGCATTTTTCGTATTGCTTCAAACAGAGCCATTGAAGGAGTAGGGAGTTTTATGATGGAGGACAACAGCACTTTGCTCTATGGAAGTGCCAACGGCATTACACCCGAAAGCGCAGGCTCTGGCACCAGTGTCGGCAACGTGAGAACGCAATTTCGCAGTTTCAATCCCAATGCCACCTATGGCTTTATCGGTAACCAGGACCAGGTGACCGGGGCGGGCTTGCCCGATAGGGTAAACCATATCATCGTTAATAAGGACAATCCCGAAAGAATCGTTACCCTTACCAATTCCCTTGAAATGCTTACACGGCTTACCCTTGTCAATGGAATACTGGAAACTGATGACAGAGAGCTTTATCTTATGGCGTCTTCCCCCGATGCATTGCAGGCTGGTGCCGGCAATGAAGATTTTATACGATCCTTTATCCGCGGGGCATTCCGAAGGGGAGTGGCATCCATCGATCAGGAACCTTATCGTTTTCCGGTGGGTAAAAATAGTGATGTGCAAACAGCTTCAGTGCTTTTTACTGATGGACCTACAGGTTCCGGTTCCATTACCTTAGTAGCAGAATTTATTGACGAACTCCCCGAAAACTATTACGGTAACCTGCCCATCGAATCCCATGGTATCACCGTCAACACCCTTGCCGATAAGGGCTTCTGGCGTATTGATGCCCCCGATAACTTGGGCGCGCTCACCTACGACATTACCCTTTTTGCCAATGGATTCGGAAATATCGTTTTTCCCGATCTGGTTTCCGTGATAAAAAGACCCACCGGTGAGGATGAATGGGAGCAGGCCGGAGAATCAGTTTCCCGTACGGGAGAAGAATTCGCCTATTATTTTACTGCCCGTGAAGTAAGCACAGGCTTTTCGGAGTTTGCCCTGGGCAGTACTTTCCAGAGCAATCCCCTGCCTGTGGAGTGGTTAAGCTTTAAGGCTGTTTCTTCGGAACATGGGGTAGAACTGCACTGGCAAACCGCCACCGAAATCAATAACGATTATTTTACCGTACTACGCTCGGACAACGGGACCAATTTTTCCCCTCTGACCCAATTGCCCGGAGCCGGAAACAGTAACCAGATGCTCAGCTACAGCTTTACCGATTATCACCCCCTGCCCGGTATCAGTTATTACAAAATTCGCCAGACCGACTTTGACGGCACTACCGATTACAGTGCAATCCGGGCGGTGGAAATTGATACCGAAAAAGATGTGAGGATTACTGCACGTGAGAGAGCGATATTTTTTCATTTCAGCAACCCACATGCCGATGCAAGGCAATATCAGGTGTATAACCTTCAGGGGCATCTGCTCGCTGCCGGGACCATACAGGGCAGGGCATTGCATTATAGGGTGGATGCCACTGCATGGAAAATGCAGTTACTGCTGG
>SLOR01000326.1 GCA_007132395.1 Bacteroidales bacterium | reverse complement strand
TCGTTGCAACTGTTAAAAGCCCAGGTGGTATGGGCCGTGCGAGAAGAGATGGCCCGCACCCTGGAAGATGTACTGGCCCGTCGCATAAGGTGTTTGTTCCTTGACGCCCCAGAAACCATGCGTATAGCGCCTTTGGTGGCTTCTGTTATTGCGGGTGAACTGGGCAAGGACAAATCATGGGAAGAGAAGCAGGTGACAGATTTTCTGGCAATGGCCAACAACTATGTTTGCTGCGATCACCTCAAATCCCATTAAAATTTTCACCTGGAATCTATCATCAAAACCCCTTTTTAATAAACACACACATGGAAAAATTTATTTTAGCACTAGATCAGGGAACTACCAGTTCACGCGCCTTGCTTTTTGATAAGGCAGGAAACATTCGTTCGGTAGCCCAAAAAGAATTTCAGCAGATTTTCCCCAAGCCCGGCTGGGTAGAGCACGACCCCAGCGAGATATGGTCGTCGCAGGTATCTGTGGCAGCTGAGGCCATGTCTAAAATCGGGATAAACGGAACCTATGTCTCCGGCATTGGCATTACCAACCAGCGTGAAACTACCATCGTGTGGGACAGGCGCACGGGCGACCCCATTTACAATGCCATCGTGTGGCAGGACCGCCGCACATCAGGCTATTGCGATGAGCTGAAAGAGCGGGGCATGGCACAAAAAATACGCGAAAAAACCGGGCTGGTTATCGATGCCTATTTCAGCGGAACCAAAATAAAATGGATTCTCGACAATGTAGATGGTGCCCGTGAAAAGGCCCGGCGGGGTGAACTGGCCTTTGGAACCGTAGACAGCTGGCTGGTGTGGAAACTTACACAGGGCCGCACGCACATTACCGATGTTACCAATGCCAGCCGAACCATGTTGTACAATATCAAAACCCTGGAGTGGGACAAGGAAATGCTCGAGTTGATGGATATCCCCAAATCCATGCTGCCCCAGGTGAAATCGTCCAGTGAAATTTACGACCATACCAATACCACTTTCTTCGCATCCAAAGTGCCCATCGCAGGGATAGCCGGCGACCAGCAGGCTGCTTTGTTCGGGCAGATGTGCGTGGAAGAAGGTATGTCGAAAAACACCTACGGTACAGGTTGCTTTATGCTGCTTAATACCGGAGAAAAACCATTTATATCCAAAAACAACCTGGTTACCACCATCGCATGGCAAATCAATGGCAGAACTACATACGCACTGGAGGGAAGTATCTTTATTGGTGGCGCTGTGGTGCAGTGGTTGCGTGATGGATTAGGTATCATCAAATCTTCATCGGAGGTGGAGTCGCTGGCTGCGCAGGTGGAAGATAGTGGGGATCTGTTCTTTGTACCCACCTTTACGGGTATGGGTGCCCCCTACTGGGACCAGTATGCCCGCGGATTGATGGTGGGTATCAGCCGGGGTACTACACGTGCGCATATTGCACGTGCTGCCCTGGAAGGTATTGCCTACCAAACCATGGATGTTCTTAAGGTGATGGAAAAGGACACGGGTATGAAAGTGAAAGAGTTGCGTGTGGATGGTGGCGCATCGGCCAATAATCTTTTGATGCAGTTTCAGGCCGATATTCTCAATACCCGTGTGGTGCGTCCCAAAGTAATTGAAACCACGGCCCTGGGTGCTGCCTACCTGGCAGGGCTGGCCACCGGCTTCTGGACCGATTTGGAGGACGTGAAGAAGCAATGGCAGCTGGATAAGCACTTCGAGCCACAAATGGAGGAAGAGCAAACCCTCGAGCGGAAAGAGAAATGGGCCGATGCTGTGCAAAGGGCGAAGTCCTGGACCAAATAGTAAACATTATCTGAATCTTGGTAGTAGCATATCAGGCAGAAAATTAGCTTCTGAGAAGGAACCCGCTGATTGAGAGTCTTTGCTGATAATCAGAGCAAAACAATTACTTCTTAGCTCTGCAGGGTATGCTACATCCCTTTTTTTAAAAAAAATAATTGGTGTCCGGTTAAAACACATGAGTATTCCGCAAAACCTGATTCTATCTCGTCCCTACAGGACTTATTAAGTTGAAGGCTTACATTTTTTCTACCCATATTTTAATCCCTAACGGGATAGTCTCGTAGGGACATGATGCTGGTAGTTAAATAGTTAAGCAAAGTCATAAAGTCCCATATGGGAGGAAACATTATTTAACCGGACATTGATGAAAAAAAATAGTCTTTTTAAAAAATTATCAATCTTTCAAAAAAAGTATCATGGACAGTGTTTTAATTTATGAAGTAATCGGCACAGCTATTCTCATTATCATGGGTGGTGGCGTAGTAGCCAACTCAATCATGAAAAAGTCAAAGGCAGAAGGCGCCGGATGGGTCAACATAACTTTTGGCTGGGGCCTTGGTGTATTTATTGCTGTAATTGTAGCAGGCGACCATTCTGGTGCGCACATCAATCCAGCCGTATCCATTGGGCTGGCAGCTGCCGGCCTTTTCCCCTGGGCCAGTGTGCCCGGGTATATCCTTGCCCAGGTTCTGGGGGGCTTTATCGGGGGCTGTATCGTATATCTGGTCTTCAAAACCCATTTTGATGCTACTGATAACCCTGATGGTAAACTGGCCGTTTTTTCCACCATGCCCGCTATCCCCCATAAATTTTACAATATGGTATCTGAAATTGTAGGCACTTTCATTTTGATCTATGTGATTTTTCATATTGCAGGGCCTTCTCTTGAAGTGGCCACTGTAGAAGATGCTGTCATTGGGCTGGGTTCATTGGGTGCATTACCCGTAGCCTTGCTGGTTGTAGGTATTGGTATGTCCCTGGGTGGACCCACCGGTTATGCTATCAACCCCGCCCGTGATCTTGGGCCACGTATCGCCCACTTTATCCTGCCCATCAAAGGAAAAGGGAGCAGTGGCTGGCACTATGCATGGGTGCCTGTGTTGGGACCGGTAATCGGTGCATTGCTGGCAGCAGGACTATTCAATATTTTGAATTAACAGTCAAAGTAAAACCTTGCAGAAATGAACAAGACATTAAAAATACAACTGGCAACGCTGGCCATGATCTTCTTCTCAACGGCGATTTGGGCCCAGGGGCATTTCAACGTGAACATGGATGTTAAAAACATGCACTACTGGAGAGGTCTCAGGGTGAGTGACGGATTTGTAACAGCTCCCATGGTGGGTTATTACAACAGTGGTTTTGCTGCTTTTGCGTGGGGAGGGTTGTCGGTAGACGGTCGTTACAAGGAGGTTTCGAAAATTGTGAGCTACAGCAGCGGAGGATTCAGCATTACCCTGCTGGACATATTTAATTTTTCGGGTAACCCCGATGCCGGTTACTTTAATTTTAATAGTGATGAAACCAACCATATTACAGACCTTGCTGTGATGTACGACTTCACAGAAAGTTTCCCACTGCGCCTGATGTTTGCCACGGTAATCTATGGTAACGATCGTGATTCCTCAGGCGATAACCGCTACTCAAGCTACCTGGAGGCCGGGCTCCCCTTCGTACGGGAATCCTATGTTGTGCAGCCCTATGCCGCATTGGGTTTTGCCTTTAACTCAGCCGACGACAACTCGATATACGGCAGCAAGGCTTTCGACCTGGTAAACATCGGATTGCGCGTAAGCCGACCTGTAGAACTGGGATCCTATACCCTGCCCGTAACCGGCACCCTGGGCTTTAATCCCTCTCTAAAGCAGGCCTCCGTGGAAATAGCCCTTTCGCTTTTCTGAATTGCATTACGATAATGTGCTGCTGCACATGTTTTTGGATGAAGCCCGCATCGGATACCTGATGTGGGCTTTTTTTCTCCAAGCTATTATCTGAGAAATGTTTCTTCTGACATACAATAGGCAAAATGAGTATACATAGGAGCTTTTTTAATGGTTCAATCTGCAGCCATTTCGTTTTATTGTTTATTTTTGGCGTAGATTCAATACAGTGTATTATGTTGAATAAGACATACGTGAATGTATATAAGCATAGCAGGTTGCTTATGCGAATTTTTTTGTGGACAGGCGTTGCTATGTTTATTGCTGGTATCAGTCTGTTTTTGATTGACTATATTTTTACTGATACAGATAAGCCAGGTGCATTTACCTGGAATTATCTGGCACTTGCCTTTCAGGGTTTGATTGCATGGGCAGTGGGTTATAAAACCCTTGCCAATGAGAAATATTTTGTGGAGTGGGATGATGAGCAAATCCGATGGTGGTTGCCACGGAGAAATAATCCGGAAACCATAAACATCAAAGATATCCAATCTGTTGAAATACAAAACCTGCAGGTTGTTGTGGGTTTGAAGCAGGAACAGAAATCGTTTAACCTCAAGTTCTTTTTCTTCCCGGAACGCAAGATGATAATGGAGAAATTTGAAACAATCCGGCAGTCTCTTAACAGCTAGCAGCCCTTGTTCTTCCTTAAACTCCGCCTGGAATAAGGCTCAATCACTTATACCTGCATTCCCGGGCCTCTCTCGTGCTTTGTCTCGATTTTAATCGCCATCATACGCACGGTAGCGCATGCATTGGATCTCACTGCGTTCAACTTCAAAAGGCTACGCTCATCCTCACCCTCAGTCTTAACCTCAGCCTCAACCTCAATCTTAACCTTAATTTTTACTACCTTTGCCGGGTTAAAAAATCCGAAAAAAATGATGAGATCACATACCTGTGGTGAATTGAGAATCACCGATACCGGAAAAAAAGTTACACTGTGCGGCTGGGTGCAACGCTCGCGCGATTTGGGCGGAATGACTTTCGTGGATTTGCGCGACCGCTATGGCATTACCCAGCTGGCTTTTAATATGGAAACCCATGCTGCTTTATGTGAGCAGGCTCGTGAACTGGGAAGAGAATTTGTTGTACAGGCTACAGGTCAGGTGGTGGAAAGAAGCAGCAAAAACATGAAAAACCCCACCGGCGAGGTTGAAATTATTGTGGAAGAAATCAAAGTACTCAACAAAGCACAAACGCCTCCCTTTACCATTGAAGATGAAACCGATGGGGGAGATGACCTTCGCATGAAATATCGCTACCTGGATATCCGTCGTAATCCCGTGCGCCGCAACCTTGAGCTGCGCCATAAAATGGCCATCGAAACCAGAAATTACCTTAACAATATAGAATTTATAGAAGTTGAAACCCCGGTTCTCATCAAGTCTACCCCTGAGGGCGCCCGCGATTTTCTCGTGCCTTCGCGCATGAATGCCGGGCAGTTTTATGCTTTACCCCAATCACCTCAAACCTTTAAGCAGTTGCTTATGGTGGCAGGTATGGATCGCTATTTTCAGATTGTGAAGTGCTTCCGCGATGAAGACCTGCGTGCCGACCGCCAGCCCGAATTTACGCAGATTGACTGCGAAATGGC
>SLOR01000166.1 GCA_007132395.1 Bacteroidales bacterium | reverse complement strand
GTTACGGTAAAGCTGTATGAGCTGTTGGTAGAAACCACGTTGCTGCCGGCTGTCCAGTTCGTGAAAGTGTATCCATCGGCTGCCGTTGCAGTAACGGTTGCAGTCTGGCCATGGTTGTAGCTTCCAGCACCGCTTGTAGAACCACCCTGTGTAGGTGAGGCATTCAGTGTAATGGTGTGAGCGTTGAGACTGAAATTAGCGGTAAGGCTTCTGTTGCCAGTAACGGTAAAGCTGTATGAGCTGTTGGAAGAAACCACGCTGCTGCCGGCTGTCCAGTTCGTGAAAGTATATCCCTCGGCTGCCGTTGCCGTTAAAGTGGCAGTACTACCTTCTTCATATTCGCCTGCACCTGCAGTATTTCCTCCCTGGGTTGGGCTGGCCTGCGTGGATACAGTGTATGTTTCCGGTTCAACTTCACTGAAGTTGGCTACGAGGCTTCTGTTTGAAGTTAATTGGAAAGTATACTGGCTGTTTGTGGAAACCACATTGCCGTTTTCTGTCCAGTTTACAAATTCAAATCCATCGGAGGGGAAAGCGTTTACGGATCTTTGTGAGCCGTGGTTAAAGGTGCCACCGCCTGTTACACTGCCTCCATTGGAAGGATTCGCACTAAGGCTGATGGTATATGTTTTCAGGGCATAGTTTGCTCTGAGAGTTCTGTCACTTTGTACATTAAAGGTGTAGCTGGCATTGGTTGAAACCACCGAGCCATTTTCTGTCCAGTTTACAAAATTGTAAGAACTGTTGGGGTTGGCTTGTACGCGCAATGAATGTCCTTCTTCATAAGTTCCTGCACCGCTGGGTTGACCTCCGGCAGTTGGGTTGGCATTCAGGGCTATGGCATAGTTGTTACTCAAAGCTTCAAAATTGGCCACAAGGGTTCTGTTGCCTGAAACTGTGAATGAATAAGATGCATTGGAAGAAACCACGGTGCCGTTTTCGGTCCAGTTTTCAAAAATGTAGCTGTCATTGGCAGAAGCAGTAACGGTAACTTGTTGTCCCTGACCATAGTTTCCACCGCCACTAACTGTACCACCGGCGCTGGGGCTGGCCTGTAATGCAATGCTGTAAGTTGTGGTGGCAACGCCTCCCAAATCGAATGATATGGTATTGCCTGCTTCAGTGATGTTGGTTATATGGAGTCCGCCTAAAGCATTATTACTAAGAAATCCGGACGGGGTTGTTTGATCTGTTAAAGAGGTTCTGTTGGCATTGCTTGAGAAATGTGCCTGGGTAACAGTACCATTTACCGTATTAGTACCATTGGGGCGATACAGGTAAACCTCATCTGGCGGTCCGTTGGCATTTCCATTGCCGGCCAGGGTGTTAATTCTGTAAATGAGCAGTCCGGAGTTGGGCAGGCTGTTGTCGTAGGTGCCTGCTTGTTTTCTGCGGTATTCCACCACGAAATACTCGGTGTCGCTGTTGGGGCTGTTTATTCTGTAAGCGTTGTTATTGGGGGAGGTTAAGGGGTTCAGCGTGTAGGTGCCGGGTTCAGAAATCGTTGGAATATCGGAAATCCAGGTTTGGTTGGTGTATTTCCACTTCATGAAAGCTCCCATGTGTCCCGAACCTGAGTGCATCAGGTCCCATGGCCCAACGGGTACAATGGTATTATTGCTGTAGCGGTAAAGGTCGGGGGCACCAAAGGTGTGGAAAAGTTCGTGATTGAGAATGGTAACCGTAGACTGGGATTCGGGCTGGAAAGTAAAGTCCCATACTCTTTTGCCGTGTATGAAAGTATTGGTGCTGAAGAGCATCCATCGGTGCGCCCACAGAATAGAAGCCCATGTGCCGTGGCTACCTTTAATAATAAAACTCACATTATCCACCCTGCCATTATTATTGGAATCCAGTATTATGTCCTGTGGAATGGTGTGCTCAACGGCTTTCACAGCTCTGTCAAGCAGTTGATGCTCCCGGCTGGTGCGCTGGGTTGAAGTATATCCATTAGGGTTATTATCGGGGTGGTAAGGTTGGTAATACGAACGGGGGTATATATCCTGGTAGGAGATATTGGTGTTCATGGCTGAGGGAGGGAAATGATGACTCTCCACGGAAACTTTCCCGTAGGAAACTTCCTGGAAATAGTGTTTTACGGAAGGGGCTGTTGCTCCATTAAAGCGGGTATCATAAACCGAACGGGCAGTGGTAAACTCAGTGTCATCAGCAAAGCGGATATAGATTACGATATTGTTCATCGTACCTTCATGAATAGAGGATCGTCCGCTATATGTATCCGTTTCAATGCCTTCAAACATGGCATCCTTTCTTCTCTGGTATTCTTCTTCACTGATACCTACATTGGGCTGCAGGTTGTGGTTACGCGGCAGACCCACTCCTACGCGCAAGGTTGAGGCCACGGGCACATCACCACCATCTTGTGCATAATAATAGTAGCCGTCATCGCCGGCGATTATGGTATATCCGTTTTCGTCGTGCAAAAAATTGAAAAATTCGTCACCGGAAACTAATAGGTTAAGTTCTGTTCCGTCGGGGTTTACCACTGTGGTTGGTAAATTTTCTACCCATGCAGCCCTGAGGCTGAAAAAAGTAAAGGCAAGAAAGAAAAATAAAAATAGTTTTTTAAAGGCTCCCTGATTCAGCATAAATCTTTTCATAATTTTAAGTCAATTTGTATTCGTAATTGTGGTTAAAAGAAATCGACACGGGCCGATGGTTATAAATTGTTATGTAAAGTAAATACCTGAAAATGGGAGTGATAAGCGTTTTATCACGTGAATAAGAGGGGTGATTTCTACCCGTATAAATCCTCGGTAAGTAAGGGGGTGATTTCTACGGTAAAAAAGCAGGTGTTTTTTAAGGCAACTTTTTAAACCGTCGGTGAGTGAAATTGCCTTTTTGAACGAAGTAAAATGACATCTAGATATAGCTGATAATCAATTGATTCGGATAGGTTGCTGTAATTGAATTTAATTAAATCAATTACCTATAATGACATGCAATGTGAAAAATGACTCTTTTAAGGCCGGGATAGCAGTATTTTTTTTGTGAACTTTCTTTACCCTGGAAAGGTTTTATTTGCTTAAGATATGCCGGGTTCTTTTTTGCCATTGCATCATGTATTGAAACAATATCTTTTTAAAGTAAAAAATGGAACCAGTGCCTTGTCTGGTAGGTATTTCACGAAGTTTCACTTTAACCAAAACTTATACTATGAAAAATATTTTAATTGCAGGTGCCAGTAAAGGCATTGGTCTTGAACTGGCAAAAAAGCTAAGTTCTGAAAACTATGTTTTTGCCCTAAGCCGCCAAAGGGGCGAGCTTCCCGAAAATGATAATATTCAATGGCAAACCGCAGACTTCATGGATGAGTTGCCTGACTTGGGCTTTCTTCCCGAAAAGTTGGATGGATTGGTATATTGCCCGGGAAGCATTAACCTGAAACCCCTGAGGGGATTAAAAGAGTTGGATGTGTTGGACGATTTTAAACTTAATGCACTGGGAGCATTTCGCCTAATTCAGGCTGTACTGCCCAGGCTCAAATCAGCCGGTAAATCCTCCGTGGTATTATTCAGCACCGTGGCAGTGGGGCAGGGGATGCCCTACCATGTCTCTGTGAGTATGGCAAAGGGTGCCGTGGAAGGACTTACGCGTTCACTGGCCGCAGAGCTGGCACCCGTTGTTAGGGTAAATGCCATCGCTCCTTCGCTTACCGATACACCCCTGGCTTCGCGCTTGCTGAGTTCGGAGGAAAGGAGAGAAGCTTCTGCACAACGACATCCCATGAAACGGTTAGGTTTACCTGAAGATATTGCCGCCATGGCCCGCTTCCTTTTAAGCGACGAAGCAGGATGGATTACCGGTCAGGTAATGGCAGTAGATGGAGGCATGAGTGCCTTGAAAATATAGAAGATTGGCTCAAAAGGAAATCTTCCGTTGCCCGGCAGGCGAATCGGGAAATTAATAAGTACTTTTGAAGTACATTTTCATCTTAATATGAAATAAAAAAAACATGACAGATATAGTTATTTCGGGCAATATGAAATTGGCCGATATTGCCAACCTCGACAAGAGAGCACTGGTTTTTCTTCCCCGTTTTGGTATCGACCTGGGGCTGGGCGATAAAACCATAAAGGAAACCTGCCAGACTCACAACATTAACGTGGATTTCTTCCTTTTAATGATCAATGTATTTCTCAACAAAAACTATTTCCCCGACAGGAAACTCAAAAATCTGGATGTGGGTATGTTGTTGATGTATCTTGAAAACTCGCACAAATACTATCTTGAAGAGAAAATACCCTACCTGGAAAAGCTTATCGAAGTGTTTAAGCAAACTGTAAAACACCCCGCTACAAAACAACTCGATATGTTTTTCAAACAGTATATCCTTGAGGTTAAAGAGCATCTTGCTTATGAAGACCAAACCGCTTTCCCTTATGTGGCAAAACTTGCCGAAGAAATGAAAAACGAGAATGTGAATCTCTCAGATATTGATTATCATATTGGTGTTTTTGAAGAAAGACACGATAATATTGAAGAGAAACTCTCGGATTTAAAAAACCTGCTTATAAAATACTTTCCTCCATCCAATGACAGGTATATACGCATAAGGATACTTTACGAGTTGGCAGATTTTGAGGAAGATTTAATGAATCACGCCCGAATTGAAGATAAGGTACTGATTTCCATTGTTGCACAGCTGGAGAAGAACATGCATAAAAAATAAACAATGGCAAAAAGTATTATTATTGCAGAACAATCGGAAATCATCCGCAAAGGCTTGGTAAGCCTGGCAGAGAACTTTGGCTTTTTTAATGCCATACGTGAACTTTCCTGCGCTTCAGCCTTAAAAGATGCAGTAGATAAATATAACCCCGATGTCTTAATTGTTAACCCTCTTATGGTTAGTGCAGAAGCTATGGTCGACCTGCGCGAAAATGGCTCTGGTGCCCTAAGGATAGCTGCTGTAGTGTATACCCTGTTCGACGATGAGCTGATGAGTCATTTTGACGAGGTAATCATGGTGGGGGATACGCGGCAAAAAATTCAGAAAAAGATACAGGCATTGTTTGATAAAACTCCTGTAAAAAAAGATGCCAAAACGCAGGATACCTTGTCTGCACGCGAACTGGATGTGCTTAAGTTGCTGGTAAAGGGTTTCAGTAACAAGGAAATTTCTGACAAATTATTTATCTCGGTACACACGGTAATCTCTCACCGAAAAAATATCACCCAGAAACTTAATATCAAATCTGTGGCAGGGCTCACGGTTTATGCCATTCTGAATGAGTTAATAAGTATGGATGAAGTGCAATAGTGACATCACTGGTCTTTTTATGGGAGAAGTTTATTTGTGCCCTCTGTGT
>SLOR01000034.1 GCA_007132395.1 Bacteroidales bacterium | reverse complement strand
CTGCCTTTCCTTTTCGTGGGGTTTATGGCCTGGGCACTGTGTATGCTTATTGTAAACACAATTGCCATCAGCGAGGCACGGCGCAACCCTATTGAAACGCTTAAGTATGAATAACCACTAAAGCGGATAGCCAACCGGATTGAAACCGGGGTTGTATTGAATGCTTATTATCCAACAAGCATTTCAGATACAGCCCCTGCTTATTTTTACTTGTTAAAAAGCCTGTTGTCAAGGGAGTTTCTGTCAGATCCGTTGATGATGACAAACAGTGAAGTCAGCAGCATGGAGATATCCAGCCGTGCTGCATGGGCAAATGTCCAGAATCCGTCGGAAAGTTGAGGGAACTTGGTGGTTATGATGGCCACCGCCATGGTAATGAAGATGGGGATAGCTGCCAGGCGCGACACAAAACCAAGGAGTATAAATAATCCTCCCACAGTTTCGAAAAACCCCACGAAATAAGCGGTAAATGCAGGAAAGGGGAATCCCATTTCCATAAACCTTCCCGGGCCCATGGCCTCGGGGAAAATAAACTTCTGCAAACCTGCTACCAGAAAAACATACCCAAGGATAAGGCGGATAAAGATGTAACCTTTGATGTCGTTGGTGCGAAATAGATTGTTCATAATCTCTTTGTTTTTAGATGCATTTGCTGTTATGGTTAGAAAAACAATCCCTGTTGAAAATATGTTCAAAATGTGTTTTTAAGGAGTGGAACAGAATATTAAATTAAAAGGAATCCGCCGATAATGGGGATGCCTTTTATTAAATCGCGCTTTGCTTTATGCAAAAGTGTTTGAAAGCGAGCTAATGGAGTTGTGACAGGAGTGAAGAATTGCTTTGGTAAGGAAAAAGTTCCTGTAAGGGTTTGAATAACAGGAGGTAAAGAGTGTTTGATTTGGCAGGCGTTTTGTTGAAAAAAAATATTTCACGGGTTTCTCCGGATTTCCAGCATGGGATTATATTAACTTTGAGGGCATTTTTTTTCTGCTGCTGTTTATTAAAATAGTTGGCTTTACAGAACCCGTTTCGTTTTCAGTATACAGGGAAATGCTACTTTTTAATGAATTACATGTATACATTAAGACAATTTAAATGTTGGGACATCAAATCGTAATGGGTGATAAAAAGCTTTCATTTAAGGAGCTTTTCAGGGATTACTATCCCTCCCTGTTGCATTTTGCTTTCCAGATATTGAAAAACAGACATGATGCTGAAGACATCGTGCAGGATGTTTTTATGAATATGTGGCGTACCAGGCCTACTTTTGAAAATGAAACAGCCATGAAGGCCTGGTTGTATATGGTTACCCGAAACCGTGCCCTGGATGTATTAAAGAAAAAAAGTCCTGTTTATACCGATGTGTCGGCTTTTGAGCAGCTTGAGCAGGAAGTGGATTTGATTGTTAAGGAGGAAGCTTTCCGTTTGCTGGATGCTGCCATTGAACAACTGCCCGACAGAACCCGTGAGGTTATAAGGCTTTCGCTCGACAACTATTCGGTAAAAGAAGTGGCCGAAAAACTCAATATTACTGTCAATACCGTAAAAACGCTCAAATCAAGAGCCTATAAGTTTTTAAAGGAGCAATGCTGTACTGGTTTGTTGCTGCTGTTTCTTGCCTTAACCCCTTCATCTTCCCTGCATGAGCAATTCCGTGAACTGCTGCAGATAAAGCAGTTGCCTGCTCACATCAACATGGAAGATGTTACAAACACAGATGAATAACTGTAATGCCCTTTAATCAAATCCTAACCTTTTATCATGCTTGTTACAATTGTTCTCCCTCTCAGGGGGTATCACTTTTTTACTGATGTAAACCGATGGATTTCATGACCTGAGGTAAAAAAAAACTATTTTTTTAAAGATTTTTTTCTGCATTAATTTTAAGACAAGTTGGCTTCCATCCTGTATAAATATCCGTTTTGGGTACTTAAGTTTTTTAGGAGAGGTTGGTCTGAAATATCCGGCAGAAGAATTTTGTCACCCTTTTTTTATTGTAGTCGTTTTTTTTAACACAAGCTTAATGTTTATGACAGAGAAAAAATATACAGAAGCAGTCAGACGCTCGGAAGAGCTGGGAGACAAATTGCTGAAAAACCCCGAGGGTGAGCTCACCCCTGCTCTGCAGAAAGCCTATACCCGGAGAAGGAATTTTTTGCGTTTTGTAAATGTTGATAAGGCATGGCTGGCCTTTCTTTTGAGGGTGCATAAGCCCTTTATGCTAAAAACTGCTTCGGTGGCTGCTGCAGTGCTGATAGCTTTCTTCGTCTTATGGCCTTCAGCAGAAGAGTTGCCCGAACTGGCAGTGCAGGAGATTGCTCCGGCCGAAGGGGCCGTTTCGCTTCGACTGGCATCAGGAGAGATGCTCACACTGGATGCTGAGAGTTTTGCCAATCTGGAGGGAGCATTGCTGGATGCAGCGCAGGAAAGACTATCCTATACCCGGGCTGCCGAAGATATTTCCCAAGGAGCAAAGGATGAAAGTGCCGCCAAGAAAGAAGTTGAATATCACGAAATTATTGTACCAAAAGGGAGAACCTTTAACCTTGAGCTTAGCGATGGTTCCAGAGTTTGGCTGAATGCCGAAAGCTCCCTGCGTTACCCTGTAACTTTTTCGGAAGAAAGGCTTGTATTCCTTTCGGGAGAAGCCTTTTTTGAGGTTGCGCAAGAGCAGAAAAGAATATTTAGTGTTCATACTTCACAACACACGGTTCAGGTACTGGGAACCCGCTTTAATGTGAGTGCCTATGAAAGCGAGGATTGTGTGGCTACCACCCTGGTGTCGGGTTCTGTTTCAGTTAAACTGGATGAGGAGGAAGAACGGGTAATTGCTCCCGGTGAACAGCATCGTTATAATAAATTATCCCACAATGTGAATATTGACAAAGTGAATACTCAAATATATACCTCCTGGATTCACAATGAACTATATCTCGATAACACTCCCCTTGAAGATATCATTATTCGCCTGCAAAGAAGGTACAATGTGGCTTTTGTTTTTGCGGACGATAATTTAAGACATGAGGTGTTTTCCGGTGCAGTGCCGCTCAATGAAAACCTGGGTGTGATATTGGGTCAGCTATCAAGAGTTTCTTCCATCAAATTCAGTATTGAGGGAGACAACGTAATTATAAAAAATTAATAAGTAGTTGTTTATGAACAAAACAAACGCATGTATTTCAACTCTTGCAGTGTTTATGATGTTTTTGCTGTCAGTATCTTCAGTAAATGCACAACAAATAAGAACTTTTCAGGTGCAGGATGCTACCCTGGAAGAATGCCTGAAAATTATTAAGGATGAAACAGGCCTTGGCTATTTGCTTAAAGGAGAGGATGTAAAATCAGTAAAAGGAATAAATTATTCTGCCAGAAATGTTCAGGTAAGAACGATTTTGAATAGCATACTCAAAGATACCGGGTTTGCTTACGAAATTGAAAAGGGCGTTATACTGGTTTTTAAAAAGGATGAACCGGCTCCTGCGCCAGAAACTTCTGCCGTAGAGCAAAAAACCTTTACCATATATCTTACCCTTTTGGATAAGGACACCCGCGAACCCTTGGTAGGTGCTGTTGCCATGGTACAGGAATACCAGAGTTTTGGTGTGGCCGATTACAACGGTGTGGTTACTTTGCGCAACCTGCCAGCGGGGAAAGTTTATATTGAAACCCAGTTTATAGGGTACGAGCCTTTTGGGAGAGAGGTTATCGTAAACCAGGACCTTAACCTTGTTTACCGCATTGAGCAAACATCGCTTGCCCTTCAGGAAGTTACGGTGGTAGCCCGTGCCAGTGCAGCAGGTACCTCCACCAGCTCTTCCATAGGCCGGCAGGCCATGGATCACCTGCAGGCTACCAGCCTGAAAGATATTATGCAGCTATTGCCCGGGCAACTTTTATCAGGGGCGCAAAGCATGACTTCTGCCGAACGATTTACCATCAGAACCCTCAATACCACCGACGCCAACAATGCTTTCGGAACCGCTATCCTGGTGGATGGTGTTCCTTTATCCGATAATGCCTCCATGGAAAACCGCGCAGGTATAAGCACCTCGGGAGGCACGGGTGTGGATTTGAGAGAAATTGGTGCTGACAATATTGAGTCTATTGAGGTAATCAGGGGTATCCCTTCTGCTGAATATGGCGACCTTACCTCAGGTGCTGTAATTGTTAATACCAGAGCCGGTGCTTCACCCTACGAAATAAGAACAAAGGTAAATCCCTCTGTTTTCAATACCTCCCTGAGTAAAGGCTGGAACCTGGGTCGAGATAAAGGTAGCTTACATTATAATGTTGACTACGCCCAGTCGTGGGGCGACCCCCGGCAAAAAACCGCTTCCTTCGACAGAATTGCAGGAGGAGTGGCTTATACCAATACTTTCAACCGTATATGGTATACCAATACAAGAATTAACTTCAGCAACCTGCTCGACTTTAGGGGAAGTGACCCTGATGTGATTTTGGAAGGAACCGAAACTGAGCAGAAATCGTTGTCGTTGAGGTTCAGTCATAACGGGCGTTTTAGCATCAACCGGAAATTTATGCGTACCCTGGCCTATTCATTTGGCGTAAGTCAATCGCTGAATGAGTCAACACAATCCACCATTGTTGCAGCTGGTGGGGGCTTACCCGTTATCACAGCTATGCATACGGGTTATCACGAAGTGCCTTATCTTTTTTCCTCCTATAGAACATCAGGAGGTACAAAAGCCCGACCTGTTACAGTTTTTGCCAAAGCATCCAACCGTTTCTTTTTCAATCACAATAACCTGCACCAGCGGTTTAATATGGGTGTTGACTATCGCATGAGCCAGAACAATGCCAGGGGATTTTATAACGATGACCCGTTTTTGCCCCTCAGACCTACCAGCAATGGTCGCCCCAGGCCTTTTTATGATATTCCTGTATTGCATCAGGTGTCTGCTTTTTTTGAGGATAATATCAACTGGAAATTTGGAGATAATCAATATTTCCGTTTGCAGGCAGGTATGCGCTACGAATTGTCGCAACCCGGCATGGAGGAGCAGGTTTCTTCCTGGTCGCCCAGGTTCAATTCTGCCCTGCGCCTTACCAACTGGGTTGAGTTAAGAGCCGGCTGGGGTAAAAACTCCAAAACCCCGGGTTTAACTCACCTTTATCCTGACGCCCGCTATATCGACAGAGTTGCGGCTCTTTACCTTCCCAACGACCCCCTGCAACAGTTAGTGATGTACCACACTTTCGTAAATCGTGTGGAGCGCAACACCATGCTGATTAACTCCACCAATACCAAAACAGAGATTGGGGTGGATTTTTCCCTGCCTAACGATATGACCTTATCTGTAGTGGCTTATGAAGACAACCTGGAGGGAGGATTTGGTTCCTTTTCGGATTACATGGTTTTTTATTCCAACTTTTACACCCTCGACAATGGCTTGATTATGATGCCTGATGGCAAGCCTATTGTAGAATGGCAAAACCCTGAAAGGACAGACACGGTTTTTTCCACTAAAGGAATTATTGGCAACACGCAGGCAAGCCTTGACAGAGGGGTTGAATTTGATATGTACTTCGGACAGATCCAGTCCATCAACACACAACTCTATTTAAGCGGTGCTTACATGGAGTCGGAATCCTGGTCTACTGGGCCCAGTTACAGCAACCCGGTGGGTATTCCTGCCTCATCTGTATACGGGCAGGGAGGAGCCAATACGCCTCCTTTCAAGCTCGAATATCCCAGTGGTGTGCAGCGCAGCATTCAGCGGCGGTTTAGCACTGTAACGAGGGCTGTTTGTAATATTCCCCAAATGCGGATGGTGGCCTCTCTCAGCGGGCAGGTTATCTGGCAAACGTATTCGCGTACTACCAATCAACGTCAGCTTCCCATCGGGTGGATTGATACCGACCTGTCGTACCACGAAATAACCGATGAAATGTGGAACGACCCCGAATATCAGATTAAAGGAATTTCATTGCAGGAGCAAATCCGCGACCCACGGGAAACCCGGGCAACCATTCTGCCTCCGGTTTGGCTGGTGAGTGCGCGCCTGTCAAAAGACATCTCACAATCCATGCGGTTGTCATTCTTTTCCAGCAATATGTTTTTCTATACACCTTACCAAACATCCAATATTTCTAACACCCCCATTGAAAGAAATGCCAACACATTTTCTTTCGGAATGGAGTTTTTTGTGAAAATATAAAAGTTTAGATATGAGTAAAACAACCTATATTCTTCTGCTGGCGGTATTGTGCTTACTTTCTGTCCAGTGTACAAGAGAGGCTCCGCAGTATATTAACGGGCTGGAACTGCAAACCCGTATGCCCGAAGAATTTAAGCCCGAAATCAGCTATGCCTTTAAGGAGGTTACTTTTTCAAGCGCTGCCCGTACCTATACCTTCGAAACGGATGAAGACGGCAGGCTAATCATTGATGAGCTGATTCCCGACGTTTACACCATCAATACCTACTATGAAATCTCGGGTAAGGATTATAAACAAATGGTGGAAGAGGAGGTTTTTCTTCCCGACGATGCCCGTATTTTGCTTAGTGCTACCCTGGGGAATATACCCGTTTATTCTGCTCATACGCTGCTGCTGGAGATTGAAAGCTCAATACAACAGGGATTGCTGATTTCCAAAGTCTATTATTCAGGCACAAAGGACAACCTGAACCGCAACTACATTACGGATGCCTTTGTTGAGATTTTCAACAATTCCGAAGAGGTGTTGTATATAGATGGTAAATACCTTGCTCTTGCTGAGTCGCGTTCTCCTTCAGCTTACCTGGCCGTCGACAATCCTGATTACATTTATACCCGCCAGATAGTTAAATTTCCCGGAGAAGGAACCGATTACCCCATTGAGCCGGGAAAAAGTATCGTTATTGCCACCCGAAGTGCAAGAAATCATACCCAGAGTGCTTCGGCATCCGTAGACCTTTCCGATGCCGATTTTGAGGTGAAAGATTCAGACGGTATGGGAAATCCCGCCATAAAAGCACTAACTGTAATTTCTTCTTCTACCTCCCTGCGATTTTTCAATCTGCTTACCGGAGCTCCCAATGCCATTTTCCTTTTCGAAACCGAAGAAGATGTGCTTGAGTGGCCCGAGTTTTATACACCGGGGATGTCCAGCGGAGAGCGTTTCCGCCGTGTGCCGGTAGAAACCGTGATTGACGGAGTGGAAGCTTTGCGCAACAGTGCCGGTTCCGGGCCCGACCCCTCACAAAAAAGACTTCATAACTTCATCGACGCCGGCTTTACATTCATTACAGCCACTTCAGGATATGTAAATGAATCGGTTGAGCGAAGAGTAAGCCGAATTGAAGACGGACGAGTTGTATTGCAGGATACCAACAACAGCTCGGTGGATTTTGTAGTGATTTCCGGACCTGCCCCCCGAAAATATGATCACCCTGAACTTTTAAAATAGTGCAACAGCATGAAGAAAATTATCCCTATACTATCGTTTGTTTTTATTAGTATTTCCCTTTGGGCTCAGCAAATCGACACCCTGGGAGGATCTCCCAGTATAAATCAGAGAGAGCTCCAGGTTATTTTGCAGCAATGGGCCATTACCGATAATGCAGCAGGACTGGCTTTCAGCAATGTAAACCGGGGAGGATTTACCACATTGGAATGGTTTAATGGCCAGGGCAATCACCACAGGATGCAGGAAGGCTCCGCACGCAATGGGCTCAACTTCTTTTCTGAGGGGTTCAGCAGTTTCAGTGAAAAAATCCATGCACGAGGCAGGTTTGCTTTTCATAAGGAACTGGAGCAAGACAGGGCCTGGTCCGATGTGATGAATACCTACAATGCCAATCCTTACATTTTCGGCAGCAATGTGCGGGGTGATTACGACAGCCAGATATTCGACCTGGATTTGAACATATTCACTAACCCCGTTGGCAGATTTACTTTCGGATTAGCCTTTGATTACAAAGTTGCCGACGTTTCGCGCCAGAGAGACCCCCGTTCAAGAACCTACATGCTCGATTATGCTGTATTACCCTCGGTGGTGTATGCACTAAACCCAAACAGCCGTGTGGGTATCAATGTGCTTTACCGTTACGACAAGGAGCGTATGCCCAATCTTTCTACTGTGCAAACCGATCCCAACCTGCAATATTTTACTTTTTCCGGTCTTCAGAATGTTGACGGCAGGATTGGTGGATACCGTGCTTTTCAGCGACAATTTATAAGTGAATACCTGGGGGGTTCTGTGCAATACAATTATCATACGGACAATATGAGCCTGCTCATTGCTCCCGGTTTTCAGATTCAGAACCAGGAAACCCTGGGCGATAAAAAACAATCGCCAGGTTCATACAATGCCAACCACCTGTATGGTACTGCCAGCCTTTTAATGATGAATGAGCAGTTTGTGCATCAGCTGGAACTGAAAGCTGCCTACACCGACGGAGGGGCCGATGAATATCGTCAGAGTCTTTTTACAGAGCGCGATGAAGAAACAGGAACCTCTACAGAGTACTGGGTAACAGACTACAAATACAAAAACCGCTACATCATAAGCACTACCGATGCAGACCTGAGCTGGAAAACCTATGGCTTAAGGCCCAACCAGAAAGAGTACAGCTGGAGTGCAGGTTTAGATGCGGCCTACAGTGCTTTTACCAACAAATACTACCTGCCCGAATCTTTCTACGAGTCAGAAAAACTGTTCGGGGGTGTAAACGGCTCCGTTTTTATCCTTAATCGCGATTACCATCGCCTGGAGCTCGGGGCTTCTTTCATGGCAGGCTTTGCTATGCATGGAGCATTGGACCTTTACGAGGACAATGAGTTTTCACTACAGGTGCTGCGTCCTGACCTGGAATATCATAATCGTGATACTTACCAGGTAGGTGGATTTTTGAAGTATAATTTTCCCATGCGCTTTGTGGAGAGGAGTCGCATGAGCGGTTACGCGCGTATTTACGGCGAAAAATTAATTGCAGAAAATTCTCACGATTGGTTCACTATAAATATTGCCATCGGACTATTAACATTTTAAACCAAAATTTATGAAAAACATGTTTAGAGTTACAAAACTAATGCTAATGCTAAGTGTGTTGCTGGTGTTTGCTGCCTGCAACAAGGATGAAGATGATCCGCAACCCCCCGTGGTGTCTTTTGAAACATCACAAATTGCCGTAAATACGGATGACAACAGTTCTTTCGATGTGAAGCTGCGTCTTTCAGCACCCGCCCATATGGATTTTACCGTGAATATTAATGTTACCGGTACAGCTGTTGAAAATGAACACTATACCATCCCTGCAAGAGAGATTGCTTTGACAGAAGGAGATACCGAGGGAATTCTCCCCATCACCATTCTCAACGAAAATATCTGGGAAGAGGATCTTACCATCGATTTGGTAATTGCTCCCGGTATTGATTATGCCATCGACCCAGAGCAGGTTACAAGTATCAGCATCAGGCTGACCAAGGAAATTATTCTGCCCGAGTTTTTCTTTGAAACCACCGATGCGTTATATACCAACCCCTTCAATGCTGAAACCCTTACCCTTACCATCTTGTCGGATGCGGTTCTCAGCCAGGATGTTGATCTGAAATTTGAATTTGATAGCGAACTTGTTATCGGCGACGACTTTACCATCAATGAAACTGCAGAAAACACTTTTGTTTTTCCTGCCGGCGAAACCAGCATGGACATCGAAGTGAATATTCTGCAGAAAGATCAAGGTGGTTTTAAAGAAAACCTTGAAATTAAACTTGTGGCGGCCAATCCTCAGCGTGCTATGGTACGTTCGGAGCAATCTGCTCGTCTTGTAGAAGTATATGATCCGGTTGTTGATTTTAGCCCATTGCTCAATGTAGAAGCGGTTTTAGGTCTTTCCGGTTATCAGATGCGTCAGGCTATCAAGGGCACCGATAATGGGTGGTCGGGCAACACGATTCTGAATGTTGATGCAAATACGGATAATCCTAATTACATGCAATCTTTCCGTAATTTTTACTTCCAGGATAATGTGAACTTTAACTGTCATGTGAACGGACCCGGCGGTGATGTTTTAAGACTTGCCAATATGCTGGTTTTTGAAACCACGGATACCACTATTGCTGATTATGGTGCAGCCCGAACAGTAAGATACTTCTCTCCCTCCCAAGAGTTGCTTCGATTTGTAGCTGAAGACAAAGACGAAACCATGAGAGGTACCGTAACTGCCAACAGGCAAATGTTTACTGCCAATCTTGTTTTGAGAAGTGAGTGGGAAGATGGATCCGGTGCCGACATGGCTTGGCGTGTTGACTCCCGCGCTAACGATGGTGTGATTGAAAACAGTACTTTCCCCACATTCCATACTGTTGAAATCTGGCTGGAGAAAGTTGAAGGAACCTATGACTTTACCAAAGAAGAACCTGAAGTTGTATTCGAAGCCTGGTTCAGCAGCGATTCTCCCTACTTTATGCGCAATGTACGCGAAAGCATGGACCTGGATGTAGTGTATGAAGATAACATGTACAAAGTTACTTACAGGTTCTACCCCAGATAGTTCTATTGAATTAATTGAATTAAAATAGGAGACCGGAGGTTGTTTCAAAAGCATTAAGGTCATGGTTGTACCAGGCTTTTGAGGCATCCTCTGCCGGCAATAGCCGGGGAATAAGCTGCCCCGCTTTTCCCCGGAAGTGTTTCCATGTAATTAATGCTGCCGGCTTGTCTCCTTTTTTTATAATTCTCCGGTTTGCTCACAATTTTGGGGTGACAAAGTTGTAATCCCGAAATCAATTGTACAAAAGTAAATTCCTTGTGTTTCTGGTTTCCATGTTACTGCGCTTTTTGCGACAAGGTGTATACGGTTTGTTTTGTCATCCTTCTCAAAAAAATATCCTGGTATGGTCAAAAAGATTTCATTATTTCTGCTGCTAATGGGTTGTATGCTGAATATTTCGCTGGCAGAAAGCCCATTCATAAAAGTGCATAAAGCGGGGAAAAACTATAAGTTTGAAATTCCCGATGCTCTGCTGGGCAAGCCTGTTTTATTTGGCTCGCGGGTGGTAGATATCAGCACCCCTTCGGCCAAGGTATATTCGGCAGGGCAGATGCGGCGCCCTCCCGTGTTGATTCGTTTTGCACGCCGGGATAACCTTATCGTAATTGAGCACCTGGATAACTTCGTGGATGTTGACCCCCACGACCCCATATACGAGCCCTTATCACAAAATATGATTGTAGGAGCTACTGATTATTTTGAAATTGCTTCACGCAACGATACGGATAATGGATCCTTGATTGATGTAACCCGTTATTTTTCTGATGAGGTGCAACTGGCCTGGCCATTACCCGACAATGTCAGGAAAGGAAGGCTTGACAGCAAACTTACCCACTTGTTGTTTATGCGCGAACATGACGATCGCATAAATATACGCACCTATTATGAGTTCTCAGGAGGCAAGGATCCTTTCGCCATTACCGTGCAGTATTTCCTGTTGCAATTGCCTGAAGAACCCCTTCTTACACGTTATAATGACGAAAGAATCGGATACCAGTCTGTTAATAAAAGGGCCTACGCCAGTGGGCAGGGTATTGTTACCAACCGATATATTTCGCGCTGGAGAATAGAACCTGCTGCTGAAGATAGGGACAGGCATGCCCGTGGTGAACTGGTAAAACCTGTGCAACCCATCATTATGTATATTGAACCTTATTTCCCTGCGGCCTGGGTGCCTTACATTAAAGAGGGGATTGAGGTGTGGAACCGTGCTTTTGAAACCATTGGTTTTAAAAACGTGATGCAAGCACGAGAGTTTCCTGAAAATGACCCCGATTTTGACCCCTACGATATTAAAACCAATGTGATAAGATACATTCCTCTCAATGAAGCCAATGCTGCCGGCCAAACCTGGACCGACCCCCGCAGCGGGGAAATCATCAATGGTGAAGTGCTTTGGTGGAATGATGTTGTCAACCTTTTGAATATGTGGCGATTTACGCAAACTGCTGCAGTAGATCCAAGGGCACGAGCCCTGGAATATGATATTGACATTACCGGCGAGATGGTACGCTATGCCATGGCCCATGAAGTGGGACATGTGTTGGGAATACAGCATAATCTGCGCAGCTCCTATGCATTTGCTGTTGATTCCCTGCGCTCACCCTCCTTTACACAACAATATGGAACGGCAGCTTCTATTATGGATTATGCCCGATACAACCATGTGGCGCAGCCGGGAGATCTGGAGAAAGGGGTCAATCTTACTCCTCCGGAATTAGGACCTTTTGATGTATTTTCTATTCAATATGGGTACCTGTATGTGCATGGCGCTCAAAAGCCTGATGATGAGAAAGCCGCACTGGATTCTCTTTTTGCCACCAGTGCCGCAGAACTGAACTATGACTTTGCTCCTTTTATTGCCGTGCCTATATCGCCCGATCCTTCCGCACAGCCTCAATCATTGGGTAATGATGTGGTTCGCTCATCGGGTTATGGCATTGCCAACACCCGGGTTATTCTCAACAACCTTGTTGACTGGACCCTGGAGGAAGGAGGGGATATGGCACTTATTAACAGACGCTATGATGCCCTGCTCAGGCAGTATTTTCGCTTTATAAATCTTTCCATGTCGTATGTTGGCGGTGTGTATACTTCCTACGGCCCCCTGCCCAATAACTTGCAGCGGCATGTTGCTGTTGACAGGCAAAAACAAAAGGAAACCCTCGAGTTTGTTGTTCGTCAAATTAAAGAGGCACCTGTCTATCTCGATCAACCGGTTTTTACTTCCACCATCGGCTCACGTAAAGATGCAGTAATACGCAGTCAGGCACAGCAAGTAGAGTCATTCCTTAATCGCTTTATCCTGCCACGGGTTTTAAATAATCATGCCTTTGAGGGCGAGGGGTACAGCCTTGAGGAATATCTGTCGGATTTGGATAGGCTTATCTGGGATACTTTTGGGACCGAAAGCCTCTACGATAGAAACGTAAGGATTACCTATGTGCGGCTACTATATGAGCTAACGGTTACTGACGAAATTAGCGGAAGTTTTCAGGCGCAGGAAATGCTTATTGCCGAAGCAGCCAGCAGCCAGCTGCAGCAAACAAAGCAGTACCTGGAACGACAAAGCCGCCGCAGGAAAAACCCGGCCCGGCATCATTACACCTTCTTGCTGAGCATCATTCAAAACACCAACTAAAAAAACAATATAATGAAAAAGTTACTATTTGCAGTTTTTACTCTTATAACTTGTCTGAGTCAAAACCTTCATGCTGATGAAGGAATGTGGCTCCCTTTTTTGCTTGAAGAACAAAAAATCACTCATATGCAGCAACTGGGCTTACAGCTCAGTGCGGAAGAAGTGTATCATAACAGCCAGCCCGCGGTTACCAATGCCGTTGTTGGGCTTATGGGCGAGGGCTCTAACCTGCGCAGCTACGGAACGGCAAGCTTTATTTCGGAAGACGGTCTGCTGCTTACCAACCACCATATTATACTTTCATTCCTGGAAAGGTTTTCCTCCTCCGAAAATGATTTTATCAAATATGGCTACTGGGCGCGCGATCGCAGCGAGGAGTCTCTTTGCAGGGGTTTATCCATAAAACAACTAGTGCGCATGGAGGATGTAACTGAAAGAATGATGGAAGGAACAGAAGGCCTGTCAGGTCAGGAATTCCTGAACAAGGTGAATGCCAACGGACGTGTTATTGCTGAAGAAGCCACTGAGGGAACTCACTACCAGGTGAGAATGCAGCCTTTGTTCGGAAGCAGCCAGTTTATTATGCACGTATATGCCGTTTACAGCGATGTGCGTATGGTTGCCGCCCCTCCCTTTGCCCTTGGTAAGTTCGGAGGCAACCAGGACAACTATAGCTGGCCCCGGCACACTGCCGACTTTGCCGTTCTCAGGGTTTATGCCGGCCCAAACAATGAGCCCGCCAGGCATTCTCCCGATAACGTGCCTTACAATCCTCCGCATTATCTGCCCATTGCCCGTGGAGGGGTGCAGGAAAATGATTTTGTAATGGTAATGGGTTTCCCCGGCAATACCCGCCAGTATATTCCCTCCTTTGCGCTTGAGAGAATTATTTACGGTGAAACCGCTGATAAACTGGCCATCGCACGTGATAAAATGCAGATCCTGGAACGCGCCATAGAAGATAATCCTGATCAAAGATACCGCTATACTACCCGTCTGGCAAGTGTTGGAAACAGTTACCTGCGCTGGAAAGGGGAGTTTATGGGTGTAAACAGGATGGACCTTGTAAATGTAAAACGCCGGGAAGAAGCAGCCTTTAACCAATGGGCCAATGCTACCCCCGAACGCAAAAAGCAATACGGCGATATCCTGCAGCGTATGGATGAGCACTATCAGGAAGTAGCCAAATACAATATGGCGCATACCTATTTCCTTGAAGCAGGTATTAATGGTGCCGAAATTGTCCCCTTCATCGGGAAATTTGAAAAACTTGTAGCCATGTATAACCGGCAAAGGTTTAATGCCACTGCAGCCAATCGTGAAGCCAGTAATCTTGTGGCCCTCACTGAGCAGTTTTTCCGCAACTGGAACTACGAGGTTGACAGAAGGTTTTTCCGTAATTTAACTTATCGGTACTACCAGAATGTGGATGAAAAATTTCAGGTAGAAGAACTGGTGAAAGCTATCCATAAATATGATGGTGATATCGAATTGCTTAGCAGCGAGGTTTTTGCCAACTCCATCTTTACCGATAAAGAAAGGCTCATTGCCATGCTTGAAAGCGAAGAAAGGGATATTGAAAACCTGATTCGCCAGGATGAACTCTACCAGATTGCCATTGGCTTTTACCGGGTAAATGTAGACAATATAGTTCGCCAGAGGGGCCGCCTGCAAACAGAACTGATAGATATGCACACGATATTCCTCAGAGGGCTAAGAGAAATGAACGAGGGGGTCGTCATGTATCCCGAGGCTGATAACTCACTGCGCATTAGCTATGGCACCGTAAGAGGTACAGATGCGGCCGATGGGTTGCACTATTATCCCTTTACCACATTTGCAGGGATACATGAAAAGTATGTCAATAACCCTGATGATGAAGAGTATTATTTGCCCAGGAGGCTTCAGGAATTATATGCCAACAACGACTTTGGTTCCCATGCTCAGAAGGCCGGCTCCTTGCCGGTGAATTTCCTCTCCGATGCACATACCACCAGTGGCAGCTCCGGCTCTCCCGTGGTAAATGCAAAGGGTGAGCTGGTTGGGCTCAACTTCGACAGAACCTGGCAGGCCACCTCTTCCGACTATCGCTATGACCCCGAGAGAACCCGTCAGATTTCAGTCGATATAAGGTATATTATGTTCCTGCTGGACAAGTATTCTCCTTCAAGGCACGTAATTGACGAAATAAATAAGCAGCTGTAATTAAACTTCTGCCCGGGATTACGGTCAAAGCAACGATGACTGGCAACAGAAGAGGGTTGATATTACAAGGTGCCTGCATATTGGTTGAAAGTTTGCCGGTCTGCCCCTGCGTTAAGCCCTCTTCCGTTTAAAGTTGAGCATGTATTTATTTAAAAAATTAGTTTCGTTTTCATGAAAAAGTTTTTGTTTGTTGTTTTGCTTGCACTGCATGCAGTGAGCTTTGCCGTAATTCCGGAATGCAGAAGGGATGAAATAGATTGCGTGGGTTTGTGCGGGCGGTTTATTGATAAAAATAATGATGGGTTCTGCGACCTGGGGCGTCTTTCCCAGCCCCTGAATCCGGAAAAACTACTGGAAGAGGAGGCACAAAAATCTTTGCAAGACACGACCCTTGTGGCACCATCAGCAGAAAACCCGGAAAGCAATCCACGCATCGATGAGGGCACAACCGTTCCCGGCCTTACTGCAGATACGGTTGAGCACCAAAAACTTAAACCGGTACAATCAAAACCGGAAACCAGGCCTCAAGGCAGTGCTGTGCCCTCACAGCCAGAAGAAAACCCGGTGGTTATACCTGCACCGCTAAAGGGAAAAACGTATGCAGATTCTGCGGTGTCTCATAGGGTGGAACTCCTGGAAGCGAATCGTGAAAAAGACAGAGAGGAGGCTCATGCTGCCTTGCTGCCGGATAAAAAGGAATCATCAGCCTCCCCGGGTTCAGAGAAGCCCTATAATCTTATATTGATAAGCGCACTAACCCTGGGCTTTTATCTTGTAACACATTTACTCAAAAGATTTGGTGTTATCAGTAAAACCGTTCACAGGCGCATCTGGAACCTGGTGCTGTTGCTTACCTTTCTGGTCTCGGGTATGCTTGGTCTTTTGCTGGTAGTGCAGATTAATTATGAGATTTTAGGGGGATGGTATCGTACGTTTCTTTACCTGCACGTTGAATTCGGCATCAGCATGGCACTCGTAGCCATGATCCATGCCCTGTGGCATATCAGGTACTATGCCCTGGCTTTGGGTATTCGCCGGGGTGTTCCTGAAACGAAAGTACGTCAACTCACCCCCGTTCGTGCAAGCAAACGCATCCCCTTTACGCTGCTACGTGACAGGGTTTCTGCCAGGAACTAATGTGGATAAAACCCAGGAGTTCTTTGAAGCATTTTAAACCTGAAAAGGGTTCAAATAATTTTTAAACGTTTTCCCATTAATTCTTTAACGCTTATGTGCAAGATAAATCTTTGCATGGCTATTGTCATGCCCATCGTATTACTATTATTGGTTTCAGCTCCTGTGCAGGCCGTATCCTCCGACAAGCTAAAACCAGGTTACCATGCCCCAGCTCACAGCTCATTAACACCCCAAATATTACGCAATAGTTTGTCCCTGACCAAGGGCGGGGTTTATCTAACAGATGACAAGAAAATAGCAGTTGGTATGGTTCTCGACTACGGGTACAATTTTATTGCCTGGAATCAGGAACTGGAGGTTAGCATGTGTTTTGAAAAAGTTTTTACCACTGAGCAACATATCGGAATAGGCCTGGCTCTGGGCTTCCCCTTTGGCCGTTTTCTGGATTTCTCTATTGGGCCTGCAATGGTTAAGCATGACAAGCAGCGCGAATTAGGAATCCATGCCGGGGTCGGGTACAGTTATGATTTCCGGCAATATAGTCTGGGTCCGGTGTTGGAATATGCTACATTCGGCAAGGATAGTCATATCCTTCTGGGCATAAGTATGGGCCTTGGTTTTTAATCCAGGCCCCATCTCTTCTTTAGGACCCGGGAAAAAATCGGCTTTAGACCGGTTTTTTTTATGATATATTGCTAAATACCGCCTTGAGATCAATCTATTGGAGCAAAAGAGCAATAGCCAGTATTCCCCCAACAAGGCTTACTATCATAGGTATTCCATAGGGCAATCTCTCTTTATTTGGAAATACCCAGCTCAGGCTGTTGAGCGAAGTATAGCAAAGGGCTCCCAGCATTACCAGCGAAAGGGGAGGAGCCCAGTCAAGTCCGGCCAGGGTTCCCATTCCGGCTGCAATCAATCCTGCAGCAGTAAGATATTCTGCTATGATATGCGGCCACATCAAATCGCCCCCTTCGTTGGTCCAGCGAAAGAAATGACCCATGTGGCTGAATTTGCCTTTTGCCATATCTATAGCCCATATTATGGCCATCCCCAGGCCCATCATCAGCATAAATATTGCTATGGCAATTGCTGTGTAATCGTGTAAGTTTATGTACATGGATTCAGTGTTGTAAGGTGGTTTTTTATTTATACATAATTTCCTGCATCCATTGGTGGACAACAGTTACAAGGTCTTCGTTGAAGTTTTGGCTCATGTAACCCCAATCGTTGCGTATTTCAACAGCGTGCTGCACATCGTTGACCTTAACAAACCCGTGGTCGATGTTAGGCATGCTGTAAAACTTTGCCATTCCGGGGTTGTAATGATTCACAATGTCTGCAATCAATTCATGTTCAAAGGGATTCAAGGCTACAAATTCCCCCTCACCCCATATGGACAGCACATGTGCCGGAGTGTTGGCCCATGCGGTGAAAAGGCGTGTGTCCTGCAACTGTTGCCAGAATGTATAGTGGCGGCCATGGAACCTGCCTTCCCCGTCATAGCGCCATTGGTTGTACATGAAATCTTTTAACTCCGGATCCTTTTCCATCTCCTCCGGGCTCTTTTTTTCTATCATAAGACTGTAGTAAAACGGGATGGCACGGGCAACATGTTCTTCATTGTCCAGGTAATCCTGCCCTGTGATTAGTCGTTGTTTGCGGGCAATATCTATATAGTACTCAAACCACGGCCTGGCTATGGTGCCAAAAACAGCAATGCCTCTGGGCGGAAAGTCCGTTTCCATCAGTGGCGCCTGCACGCCTCCCATGCTGTGCCCAAATACAAATACGTTTGCTGTATCGATAAAATCATATTGAGAAAGTTGATTGAAGCTTGCTGCAAAAAGGCGGGTTTCGTATTCCAGGTCACAATCTGTACAGTGAATATTGTTTTGGCTGTCGCCTACACCCGATTTTTCGGTTTTTATAACAACATACCCCTTTTCTGCGAGTCCTTCCAGCAACAATGCCACG
>SLOR01000077.1 GCA_007132395.1 Bacteroidales bacterium | reverse complement strand
TGAAATATCCTGTCCGCACATGGACAATGGTTTACAAAAACGGACGGTAAATGCTTATGTGAAACCGGAATAAGCAGATTAATCGCACCGGTAATTGTCGCTGTTTAGAAAGCTTATAAATTAGGCACTTCAGTGTGTTACCGTTGGCCGTTTTTTTTATTTGGGGTATTTTTGATTTTTAGAGGAAGAAGGTTGGAAATTAGATTAAATGCCCTGTATCTATGAAGAAGATTTTTGTTATGGCTTTGTGCCTTACGGCGTGGAATGCCATTGCCGGTGCACCCCATTTGCGATTGCTGCTGCCCAATCCCTGCAGCTTTACTTATGTTGCAGAAAGGGTTCCTGCTCAGGACATTCTGTTGGAAGTTTTCCCCAATCCGGCAAGCGAATCAATTACACTTGATGTAACAAGTAAAAACATGCTGGGTGTATTCACGGTGCAGCTTTACAATGTTATGGGATTACCCGTATGGCAGGAAAAATATTTCGCCCCTTCATACCAATGGCGTAAATCGTTGGATTTAAGCCGGTTTGGCCCTGGGATATACTTTTTGAGCATACGACGCGGACAGGATGTAAATACGGTAAAAATCGTTATAAAACCCTGATGTTGTTTGTTGCTTAAAGCAGCCAAAGGAAACTTATTAAATGTTTTGAAAAGATGAAAATATGAAAAACATATACCTTTTGTTTTTTGGAATTCTTTTTATTTACACAAGTGCCGTTAAAGCCCAGTATATAAGTATCTGCGTGGAGGACACCCTGGTGCTGGGGGTGCAAAATTACCAGTATGGTGTTTTTCAGTGGGAAAAATCTTATGACAATGAAAACTGGATGGCAATAGCTGAAGGTCGGGACAGCATCATGCGTGTGGCACCGGAGCGTAATACTTTTTACAGGGCGCAAATAAGTTTCCCCGACTGTGAACCCATTTACTCTGAAGTGTCCTATGCACAGCTGCCTCCAGATGCAAATGCCGGCTTCGACAGGATTGTCTCAGGCCGGCAGGCATTGCTCAATGCCAACATGCTGCCGGGTGCCATTGGCGAATGGACGGTGATTTCCGGGGAAGGGGCAACCCTCTCGGATACCGGCAATCCCAACTCTTTCCTTACGGGTACCCATGAAAAATACTCCCTGCAATGGACACTTACCAACGCCTGCGGAAGCAGCACCGACACGGTGGAAATTCATTTTGAAGAAACCGTGTTTGAGGAAAACATTGCTATAGTAGATACTACCGATGTGCTGCACAGTACCCCCCGGCAAAAAACGGAAGGGCTTTACATTATCGAATTTTCAGAGCCCGTACCCCAGGTGGAGGAAAATACCCTGCTCGTTGGCATGGGCGATGGAGGATATCTTCGAATGGTGGAATCGGTTTCTTCCGATGGAAATACCCTTTCCATTCAAACACGCCAGGCTGACCTGGAAGATCTTATCATTTCCGGTCCGCTCAACCTGGGCGATGTGCTGAACCTGGAAATGCTGGTGAGTGATGAGAAGGCCAACGGCCACTACCAAAGACTCCACCGTATGCCTACCCGTGCCGAATTGATGAATAAATCGCTTTTTCCCGGAAATACCATTTCCTTTTACCCCCTGGGAGAAAAGGTTGACTACCGGATGCCCGGCACCCGTATCAGCTCCCTGCAAAAGGATGCTTCCGAACCCTTGGTTTCCATTGATATGGAATATCCTGCACTTATTAATTCTCATGGCTTTAAACTTCAGCTTACCGGCAATTACCAGTATAGCCCCAACTTTGTCGCCGATCTGGATTACGGTCCCCTGGGGCTACGTAACCTGAAACTGGGAACGGTAAATGCCGCCGAATCCAAAAGCATGAAGCTCGCCCTTGAGGTTAGTGCTGGCGCAAGTACACCTAAAATGGAATTTTCCTTTGCCTCTGTTACGCGATACTATCTGGTGATTGTGGGTACCATTCCTGTATTGGTGGATGTGAATTTCAAGATTGAAGGGGAGTTCAAGGCCTTTGCCGGAGGTACCATGACCTTTTCCCACGAAGTTGTAGAAACCAACCAGTCCAATGCCTACATTCAATACCACGACAGGCAGTGGAATTACGTATACAACAAAAGCAGCCAGTCCTCAGTAAGCAGCAATGTTGATGTGAATGCCGGGCTGGAGCAGGAGTTTAGCATGGGGCCCGTGCTGAGTTTTCGGATTTACAGCGTACTGGGGCCTTATATGGAATATAAACTGGAGGAAGAGCTGAAACTTTGTGTAAATACCGAAGGTAACTGGCATGCCGGGCTGGATTTGAAATCCAACTTTAAGCTGGGCACTAAAGCCACAATCCTGGGCCGGGAAATTGTGGATTTTTCGCGCAGCTGGGGCCGTCCCATCTACAATTACAGCTACCCTTACGGCCTGGAGGTTTATTCGGGCAACAATCAGCTCTATACCCCCGGTGAGGCACTGGAGTTCAACCCCCGGGTACAGGTAAAGGCCAACAACGGCGTTGCACTCCCGTATGGCCGGGTACTTTTCAGGCCGCAAAGCGATGGTGAGGTAAGCGATAGCATCGTGTTTACCAATGCCATTGGCCTGGCAGAAACACGCTGGATTCCCGGCGACTCCATTCGCAGCGAGCTCCAGGTGCTGGTGCTGGATTGTGATGACAAGCCCATCAAGCATGTCCCACTCATTTTCGTGGCCTATGCCGACACAACGGATTATTGCAGAACCTCCTCACTGGCTCTCAGCGTGCTGCAAACCGATTCGCTGCTGAGCCCCCTGGCAAGCCTGGGCGTGCCCCCTTATCAATACGCTGTGGATGACTCTCCCTTTGCTGCTGATATACCCGAAATCGTGGGAGTCCCAATGGAAACTTATACTTTCCGGGTGCGCGATGAGCAGGAATGCGAGGCATCGGTTTCCTTTACCATGCCCGACCCCTGCGTGGAAGATAAAATGAGCCTGGAGGTTTTCCTGCATGGCGATACCCTTACACTGCAGGTTTCAGGAGGATTGCCTCCGTATGCGCTTTCTTTCAATGGCAGCGATTTTATAGAAAATGTGCTGCAGATTCCTTATGAAACGGGGAGTGTGTATCAATTGGTGGTGAAGGATCAATACGATTGTATTGTTACAAGCTGGTTTGCCGAGCCTGATGTATGCGATGAGTATGGCTTGGGATTCGAGTGGGTTATCACGGATGGTAATGTGCTAAGCATCGATCCCTTTGGAGGATTTCCGCCCTATAGCTTCCAGCTGGAAGGGGAGGAGTATGGAGAAGAAATTCCACAGGTAGAAATCGTGGGGCCCGATGCATTTGTTTTTACCGTGAAAGATGAGATAGAATGCTCTTTTTCTGCTGTTTTCGACCCCTGTGAGGAATTTGGACTCAATCTGGAAGTAATCAGAGAAGACGAGTTGGTAAGTGTGCAGGCCGGGGGCGGCGTGCCTCCCTACGAGTATTCGGTAAACGGGGAAGATTTCTCACCCACCATACCCCAGGTAACGCCCCAGATGGGAGAAACCTATTGGTTTTATGTGATGGATCAACTGGGCTGCATGGCAGAAGTGGACTATAACCTTTGTTACGATTCAGGCCTTAGTCTTCAGCTTACCGTTGTAGGAGAGAAGGTTACAGCAGAGGCATCGGGCGGCACCCCTCCCTATCTGTTTTCCCTCAATGATACCCTCAACTGGAGTAGTCAGCATGAGTTTTCGAATCTTAGTGTAGGCACGCATATGGTTTTTGTTAAAGATGCCAACGGCTGCCTGGGTCAGGCAGAAGTGCAAAAGCTGGATTGCGGCCCTGATGGTTTGATGGTGGGAAGTCAGTGCTGGATGCGGGAGAATCTTAATATAGAAACAGAAATGAGCTTTTGCTATAATGACGACCCCGCGCGTTGCGATGCCTACGGTCGACTGTATTCCTGGGAGGCCGCCATGGAAGCCTGCCCTGTAGGATGGCGATTGCCCTCCAGGGCTGACTATGAGCAGATGGTGGAATATCTCGTTGCTGCTGGCTACGGGGAAGAGTGGGATGAAGAAACCTCAAACCCCTATCCCAACCTGCTGGCCAAATCCCTGGCTTCCAAAGTGCCCTGGCAATCTACTTCTTATCATTATGCGCCCGGGAATAATCCGTTTGTAAATAACAGTAGCGGATTTAATGGCTTCCCCGCAGGAATGGGCGGATGGGATGAAATTAATAATGACCCGGAAGTGCGCGTGTATATCGAGTATAGGAGAATGGCCGTGTGGTGGACTTCGTCAACAAGCACTGATGAGGAATATGATGCAGTGAGCATTTTCATGCTCAACTACGATAATCCTTTTACCAGCATCTCCAGTGCAGGCAGGGAAGGCCCCCTGATGCCGATTCGATGCATTAAAAATTGAGGCCTTGGTTGCAGACCATACAACAGATGGTCTGTGATTTTTTTAAAACAACATTTACCATGAGAAAATATTTTCTGATTCTTCTTTTACTATTCTGGGGTGGCTATGCCTGGGGACAGCCCGTTGCCATAGATAATGCCCGCACGGTAGCAAAAAATAACATCCTCATTCTTGATGCAGATGCAGCATTGAAATCGACAGGGGAAATCCTGTTTGACGAGGAGCTGGTTCTCGTGGAGGGCGTGGATACCTTGTTTTATGTTTTCAACAGGGTCAACGATGAGGGGTTTGTAATCATTGCCGCCGATGAGCGCGCCTTCCCGGTGCTGGCTCTTGTGCCGAATAGCAGGTATTCAACCGATAATCAACCCCCTTCATTTGCTTCTTTTCTCCAAAGCCGAAAGGAGCAAATGCAAAGAGTGAAAAAATCAGATTCCCCGGTTGCACCTGAAGTTTCTTCCCATTGGCAAATGCTGAAAAGCAGCCCCGTGTGGGATAAAAGTGACGTTACCGGCATTGAGCCCATGATGGATATCACCTGGAATCAGGGCTGCGGCTACAATAGTCATTGCCCCGAAGATGCTGCAGGGCCTTGCGGGCATGCATGGGCCGGTTGCGTTGCCACTGCTTTTGGACAGATTTTGAAATACTGGGAGTATCCTGCCACCGGGCGTGGCTCACATTCTTATTATTCTCCATACGGTGAGCTGGAAGTGGACTTTTCGCAGCAACAATACGACTGGGATGCCATGCCTGCCCATACCTATTCGGATGAGGTGGCTGAATTGCTTTACCATGTGGGGGTGGCTGTGGAAATGAACTATACGGCAGAGGAATCAGGTGCATCAAGCTATATGGTAAGAGATGCGTTAACAGATTTTTTCCGGTATTCATTTCGGACCCGGTATAAATCTCTGGCTCATACCCCCAGGCAGGATATTATCGACAGGATACTGGGCGACCTGTATCAGGGTAAAGTTTTGTATTATTCAGGATGTCCCGATGTGG
>SLOR01000399.1 GCA_007132395.1 Bacteroidales bacterium | reverse complement strand
GTTGGCGATGCCCTGGGCGTGCCGGTAGAGTTCCAGAGCCGGGAATCGCTCAAGAGAAATCCGGTAACCGATATGACAGGTTATGGCACTTACAACCAGCCGCCCGGCACCTGGTCCGACGACAGCTCCATGGCCTTTTGCCTTGCCGAATCTCTTTGCGAGGGTTATAACCCCAAAGACATAGCGGACCGTTTCGTCCGATGGTACGATAAAGCCTACTGGACACCCCACGGCGAGGTATTCGATGTGGGTATTGCCACGCGTAAAGCCATCCAGCGGATGAAGGAGGGCGTGGAACCCTTGCTGGCAGGAGGTAACACCGAATACGACAACGGGAATGGTTCGCTCATGCGCATCATGCCCTTGCTGGTATTAACCCAAAGTAGCACCCCCGAAGATGCCCGGCGTTATACAGAGGAAGTGTCGTCCATCACTCATAGGCACCCGCGTTCTGTTCTGGCGTGCCATTACTTGTTGATGCTGGCATCACACCTCACGACAACTGGTATAAGGGAGGCGTTGAGGCAAACCCGGGCGGATATCAGCGAGCTTTTGCAAAGTAAACCCGCGCTTATTGCAGAGAAATCCCATTTCTCCAAAGCCATGCCTGATCGGGAAAAGCAGCCGGAGGAATTTGACAACCCTTACGATTTTATCCGCCAAATTCCGGAAAATGAAATTCAGTCATCAGGTTACGTGGTGCACACCCTGGAAGCATCGCTTTGGTGCCTGGCCACTACCGATAATTACAGGGATGCCGTGCTGAAAGCCGTGAATCTGGGTGAAGACACCGATACCACCGCCGCCGTCACCGGCGCGTTGGCAGGCATTGTGTATGGCTACGAAACCATCCCTGCTGAATGGGTTAATCAACTGGCCCGAAAAAATGACATTATTGATTTGGCTGAACGCCTGGAACGGGTTTATGGGGGAGGCAAATGAACGTTTTGATTGGGGGATATCCGCCGTGCGGGCCTACGGCCTAGGGTCGCGACCCCGTCTGGGCCTGCGGATTCCCTCAGCTTTAGCTGACGGGTAAAAAGCTTTTTATGACAAAAGGGCTCCTTTATTTATTAAATACCTGGATGTATTAATGGGGCTGAAGCCCCCTGAACCTGGAGGAACACCTTATCCGTTGGCTAAAGCCAACGGCAATGGATACGGGCTGCTACCCCTATCTATTGCCGTCTGCTTTAGCTGACGGATAAGAAAATAATCCTATCCATCATACCGCTCCATTGCCCTGGCCTGCCTGCTTTTGATTTCTTTGGCCAGCGATTTGGGTTTGAGAACCTTTACATCCGGCCCATAGGAGAGGATGTCCATTGTGAAATCGTAGGTAATATGCATTTTCAGGCTTATTCGTACTTCTTCGTGGTTATCAGTAAGAATTTCCTGGGTGTGGTGCAGGGGTAAAGTTTTGATGTACTTGGCCTGCATGGGGGTGAAGGATAGTTCAATGTCCTGGGGTTGACGGTCTTTCTCCGGGCCTATAACGCCGTAGGAATAGCGGAAGTGGCTGTGTACATCAAAGTCCTCTTGCTTCTTAAATCCTGTTGTGCATATCTCAAGATCATTAAGGCGGTCCAGTCCAAAGCATTTTACGGATTCTTCGCCCGGCACCATTCCCACCAGGTACCAGCGGTTGCGGTATTCCTTTAATGCGTAAGGATTCACCGTGCGTACCTCGGGTATGTCGTCACTGAACTTGGTGTAGATAAACTGCACCTGTTTATTCTGTCGTATGGCGTGCAAAATTCCCAGCAGATTCTCGGTGCCGGGAGAGTGTTGCTTTTCAAACTGTACCTCTGTGCTTATGGTGCTGGTGGTTTTCAAGGCATGAATCATCTCGAAAGATTCCAGTAATCGCTCCTTATTGGGCGAAATCTGGTCTGATTCTATGTAGTAATGTCGGGTTTGCCGGTTGCATTGGATATGAATATCAAAGAGCTTGGCGATTTCCTTTATATCGCGCTGAAAGGAGCGTAAGCTGATATTGTAGTTGTGGTCGTCGCGCTCTGAGAGGTTTTCCAGCATGAAGTTGATATCTTCGTAAGTGGCGTTTTGCCTGCGAAGTTTCTGAATAATGGCCGTCCAGCGGTAAAGGGTTTCAAATTTCGACATGATAAGCGCTTTAAAGTTGGGCATCAAATATAGCTCATAAAAACGCCAATACGTGTCGTTGCTTAGGGAAAACATAAAATATAATTTTATAGCGTAGCGCCCTTCCTTCCTCAGCTATTCAGGACTTTAATCCCCGCATCCTTTCAGTTGCGTGACTTTCACTCCGATTTCAGCCGCTCAGCTTTCCCCTATAATCAGTAAACGATATTTTTTCTACTTACCGATGAAACCTGAAAAAAGCCGTGTGCCCCGTTGCTGATGTTGGTTGGTATGTTGGCCGGGGGGGCACCTGCGAAGGGATTGCCTGAAAGATCGGTTTGAAGAAGAAATGCATTGTAAAATTCGTAATTCTCCTTTGAGATGCTTCTCATCTCGAGCTGAATGACATCTCCTTCTTCCAACTCATTCTTCCTTAGATTTTTAATGGAATAGCTTACATACTCTTCCATGTTCTTATTGCTGGTTACCACCTTGAGCGAAGGGCGCCAGGTTTTGATGTTTCCGTTGATGTAAAGATTAAAAAGATAATAGTCATCTTTGGTAGGCAATTCCCTGAAATGCCCCCACACTTCATATAATGTATCGGACACTATACCCATTACCGATAATGTGGTTGGCATTAAACTTACCGAGTCTAATACAGGTACAGGCTTCCATTTGCTTTTGGCAGTATAGGTAAAGCCCTCGTATTCTACAAACAGACTAAGCTCTTTTCCTTTTAATACATTGGAAACTGAATCATTATAATAAAAACCCAGTCTTCTTTCAATCTCATAAGCTTTAAAAAAATATTTTTTTTCGTCCAATTCAAGCCACACTCGTGCATCGGTTATTCTCTCGCCTTCACTTTCTTCGTAATAGGAAGAGGATCGTGAAACTCTTATATGCTGACGCAATCCATCATCCAATATATTGGCTTCTATAATGAGTAAGCTGCCTTCCTTATCAGCAAGGTCCAGGATAACACTTTTCTGACAGCCCATGAGTAAACCTGTGTAAAGCAAAATGACAAGGATTCCTGTTTTTATGGTAAGATAAATTGTTTGCATGGCTTATAGTTTAAAATTCCAGGTAATAGATGGGACAGGCCCGGGGATGAAAAAGAACGAAGAATGGGGCCTTCCGTCTTTTTGTGCAAAAGAAACCGAAATAGGGTTGGTTCTGCCATAGACGTTGAAAAGCGAAAAATTCCAGCTGCTTGTAAACCTTCTCTCTCTCCGGTCTTTGAAATCAGGGGTGTAAGTCAGCGAAAGGTCCATACGATGGTAATGGGGGAGTCTGCTGGAGTTGCGGTCAGCATAAATAGGGGCAAAAGAGCTTTGATAAAACATTTTGCCGATGGGCATGGTAAAAGCAGAGCCTGTAGCATACACAAAGTTTGTCCCCAATGCCCATTGGGACGTTATATTATAACTGGTGCTCAGACTCAGATCGTGACGCCTGTCGTTAGGAGCATAATATACCCGATCTTTGTTAATGCCATGGGTTTGGCGTTGGGCAACAGCCCAGGTGTAACCGATAAAGCCTTGCAGATTGCCTTTGTGCTTTTGAATCAGAAGTTCCACTCCATAGGCCCAACCTCTGCCGGCTCTTAGCTCTCCTTCCAGAAATTCATTACCGATTAAGTTGCCATTGTCGATGACATCGGAGATGTTTTTCATGTCTTTGTAAAACCATTCAAGGGAGGTTTCTATCTGATGGGAAAAGAAATTGCGGAAATAACCCAGCGAATATTGATCGGATTGCTGAGGAGAAATATTATTGCTTACGGTATACCAGACATTATAGGGCGCCACCGACTGTGCGCTTTGTGCCTGTTGTATGTATTGTGTCATACGGTTGTAGCTGCCTTTTACCGACTGATTTTCATTTATTAAATATCTGAAACTCAGCCGGGGCTCCAGCGCATAAAATGTATCGTAAAAGTGGTCTTTCTCCAGCATTATGCTATCTGTAACCTGCCATTTCATCGGATAGCTTTTATCGTAGGTGTAATGATTTCCGGGGCCCATTACCTGAAATAATGATGCACGCAGGCCATAGTTGACCAAAAGCCGATCATTGAAAAAGCGTTGTACATTGTTGACATAAATACCATGCTCCATTCCGTTTTGATTAGTCAGGCGCATATTGGCATTGATCGCACCCTGTATGTCGGCACTTATGTTTCCGGGTTTCAGGTTGTGAAGGGTGCTTTGCCATCCAAAAGTGAGCGTGTTATTATCATTTACATTCAGGTTGAAGTCTGCTTTAAGATTTATGTTGTTTAGCGATGAGTTCCAAAGGAAACTGGTTCGACCCATATCGCCCGATATATTAAATTGGTAGTTACTTACCATCAGGGTAAAATCGGCAAAAAACCTATTGTTGAAAACGCTGTTCCAGCGTGCACTTGCTACAGTGTTTCCATAGTCAAACCCAAACAGGTCGGGCATTACGGTAATATCCTGTCCCATATATCCTGAAAGGTAGATTCTGTTATTTTCGTTGATTAAATAATTCATTTTAACATTTAAATCATAGAAATACATTATTGTATTTTTTTGATTTTCATCTGAAGAGAGCTTAAGAAACAGGTCAGCATAGGTGCGCCGCCCTGAGATGATAAAGGCACTTTGTCCTTGTTGTAAGGGGCCCTCTAGGGAAAGGCGGGTGGAAATCAGACCTACACCACCGGTCATCCTGTAGTTATGCATGTCGCCTTCTTTCATTTTGATGTCTACTACCGATGAAAGCCTTCCCCCATAAGAGGGATCTATGCCTCCCTTATACAATTTCAGGTCTTTAATGGCATCGGGATTGAATACAGAAAAAATATTGAATAAGTGGCTGGGATTAAAGATCACGGCATCGTCGAGCAGCACCAGGTTTTGATCCACATTGCCTCCCCTTACCGAAAACCCGGTGTTTCCATCTCCGGCTGCTTGAACTCCCGGCAACATTTGTATAGCGCGCATTAGGTCTACCTCTCCCAAAAACGAAGGCAGATTGCGCATCGATTCTATGTCCAGTAAAACTGCATTGGTTTCAGAGCTCAGTATATGTTGGTTAACTCTTTTATCTGTTACTACAACCTCTCTGAGTACTATGCCAAGATAGGTTAACTGTACATCAAGATTCTTATTACCTTTTATATAGATGGATTTATTTTCCTTGATATAGCCAATGAAGGAAAAAGTCAGGGTATATTTACCCTCCGGAAGCTCAAGACTATACCATCCCAATGAATCGGAAACAGTACCTGTCTTATTATCAGCTATCAATATATTTACCT
>SLOR01000255.1 GCA_007132395.1 Bacteroidales bacterium | reverse complement strand
ATCATTTTAATTTTTTTTTTTTTTTTAGGGATAAGCCCGTCCAAAGCAGGTGTTAACATCCCGTCAACAAATACGAGGGGAGCTTCCGGGAGGTAGCTAAAGTCAGCCCGTGCATCCAGCAACCTCACACTGTAGGTTCCAGCCGGCCTTCGCAGACGAACCACATGAAGCAACTCGCGTGAAATTTCCACAAAATCATCCAGTGCTTCAAACTCGTCGGGATACACCCTGTAGTCGGGATAGGAATACAGTTTATGCAAAAACCCGCTTAAATTGTTTGGTTTTACATCCATTTTCGTCTGCTGCTCAAAGGCCTTTTCTACTCTTACATAGTTTTGGGTTTCCAGCACATAATCACGAGTGTAGGGGAAGAAATCTTTTCCTGATGTTTGAAATCCGGTGGCAAGTGGCAAATACCTGTTATCAATAATAATGCGTGCTTCATTATCATTTTCGCCGGCATTGTGCAAACGCAGAAAAACTCTCTTGCCCAGGTAATAATCATTCAGATGAAAATAGAAATGTCCGTTCTCTCGGGTTGTAGCATATTTCAGGTTGGCAACTGAGTCGCGCACCGAAAGCAGAATCTTTCGCCCTCCCATAGATTGTGACCCATTCCCGATTCTTCCCGAGAGAATAAAACCTGAATTTTCGGACAGGTGCAGAAAATCTTCATCCGGTATTTTATTGTCTTCCTTAATGGGCTCCCATGTATCAGACCAATTTTGGGCAAAAAGAGATCGCTTTGGCACAACGGCAACAGAGAAGTCAGCATCATGCAATGATTTGTCATGGATTTCTACACTTACTCCTATTTTTTGCTGCACACCCGCCACAGCCTCCGTTACAGAAACTTCAAACTTCGGTACTTCCTTTTGCAATGATTTATCTTCAATGGGGTAATCTTCACCACCGTTAATGTGGTTTTGTGAAGTTTCGCCCCCATTAAGAGATTCTATCTCCTGTTGTATTTGAGGTATAATCCTGTCGAAGCGATTTACAATAAGCACTTCAGAACTTCCATAGCAGGCAGAATTTAACGCCCGCATCTGATTGGTAAAGGCCAGCAACTGGTAATAGCCAGTTCTAAGAGTATCTTCAAGATATATACTGCTGTAATAAGCATCATCCTGTAATCTTCCTGACAACTGGTGCACATTGGTGCCTGTAGTATCGCGCAGAATTACATTTACAATCTGGCTGCCATTGTGATTTTCTTCTCCATTAAAATAATGCATCCTGAAAAACAAGGTCTCTCCTGCAATATAAATATCCCTGTCGGATTGCAGCAGAATTTGCTCCTGACAATTCCTGGTGTTTTCCAGGGATGGCTGTGCTGCAATAAAGCTGCTACCGGGTATAAGTAGCAAAAAAAGAATTAATCTGTCCAAGCGCATGTCCATTTCACATTGTTGCTATTAAAGTCCTTGAATTAATAATAAATCCAGAATTCCGGAATCGTTTCCAGGTGACAACGGTGGTCGGGTAAAAATGACAGGTCTGGAATTTCCTTCAGCCAGATATCATTTCTATCGAGCGGCTCATGATTCATCACAAAAGACTGTACTGAAGCTCCTGCTACTTCAAAAAGTCCCAGGGCTATTCTTTCAGGATCAGAGGTGCAAATGATATTCCCGGTTATCTGTGTGGCGATGGGGTCAAACAGTGCATTTTCGGCCGTCATTTGCTCAATGATATCGCGGTAAAACTCAAATGCATCTTCGGTAAGCCCATACTGACGTGCAAGCAATATCCTGCGGTCAAACTGTCCGTTAAACTTCAGTGGATAAAACCGTTTGTCGCGGGGCACGAAACCCAGGTTGTGCTGGTAGGTATCGCCGGTGGGCATATCAAACACAGGCCGGGTAAGGTTAATCTCAGTGCCTAATGGTACTTTAGTTCTGCAAAAGAGCCATGGAGGATCGTCATCATCATACATATCACAGAAGGAAGAATCCTGTGGCACATATTCATAGCACACTTCAACAGCTACAATCTGTGAGTACTGAATAAGCAATTGGGGCTCAAATCTGAGCCTGCGGGCAAAATCACCCGACATATCCAGATCGGTATATAACTCTATTCCCTGCACCCATGTGGGCACCAATTCATTATTATGGTCGGGGATATCCTGAAGTTTGCTCATAAACTCACCGTAAATCGAATCCAGGGGTTGAACTTCATTCAATCTTTGAGGCAAGGACTGATAAACGTGTCCGTCAGCCAGTTCAATATGCAGAATATAGGTTTGGTTTTCAACAGCAAAGCCTCCGTTGTGGATATATATTCCCGGTTCGGTTTCTTGAAAATCAAACCGATTCCCCTCGCCGTCATCCACATAGACCACCGCGTTACGTTCAGGTTCCTGGTTGAGCCTCTGCCCATAGGCAACGGTATTCTTCAATTGCACAATATGTTCCCCTTCCCTGTCGGTAACAAGGGCTCTCACTACCAGGAAATCATCACGCTTTCGGATATCAGCATCATATACTTCCTGGCAGGAGACCAGGAAAAGCAAAAGCGGGATAAAAATGACTAGAATGTTTTTAGGCATGGTTTAATATTTTTAGTTCTCAGCAAACAGCCTCCATTAAAAGGTGAAATTATAAGTAAGCGTAGGTAAGGGTCGGCCGATAATGTACATTTTATACAGGCTGAAATGTCTGAAATCATTTTCTATATTAGGAGTATCTTTCTGGTAAAAGATGGAATAGGCATTTTTACGCGAATACACATTTACCACTGATAATGTCCAGCTCCCTTTCCAGCTCCTTTTTTTGCGAAGGCTCTGGTCGAAGGTAATCGCCAGGTCGAGCCTGTGATAATCGGGCATACGGTAACTGTTCCTGTCTGAAAAATAGATAATCTGATTCCCGTCGAAATTGTAAACCAGCTCGGGCAGTGTTACCGGCCTTCCGGTAGCGTAAACAAATGTGGTATTGAACCTCCAGCGTCTGGAAATATTATAATTGGTATTTAACACCACATTGTGAGGTTGCTCGTGGTTGGAAGGGAAATAATTGTTGCGATTGATTTGCGATTCAGCAAACTCCTCATTACTTCTTATTCGCGACAGGGAGAAAGCATAGCTTAACCAACCGTTGAGCCGCCCCATGTGTTTTTCCAGGGAAAGTTCTGCCCCGTAGCTATAACCCTGAGCATTAATTAAATCGGTTTCTATGGCACTGTTCATAAGCAACTGTGCCCCGTTTTTGTATTCCACAATATTGTGCAGGTTTTTGTAATATACCTCAAGGGAGGTTTCAAGCTGGTATTGGGGGAAGTTGCGGAAGTATCCCATGGCAAATTGATCGCCCCGAAGGGGTTTAAGATGCTTGTCGCTGAGTTTCCACACATCGGAAGGATTCATCACGGCAGTATTGGACAGCAGGTTGATATACTGATGAATGCGGTTGTAGGATATTTTTACCGAACTTTGCTCATCCAGCCCATAGCGCAGAGCAAGGCGGGGTTCCCACCCGTCATAGCGGGCAATGGTTTCCCCTTTGTCATAAAACAGGGTATCAGCCACGTTGTGAAGGGTGCGTGGCAGCCCTTGGTGGTACTCATAAACTTTTGCAGGTCCCTGCATCTGATAAAAAGAATACCTGAGCCCCAGCTCCAGGTCGAGCTGTGCGGTAAGGCTTATATTATCGCTCACCCATGCCGCCACCTCCCGGGCATTCTCCTTGTCAAGATTCCGGGGCAGAATATAGGAGTCCTCATGGCCGGGTTTCATGTTTCCGGGATGAATGGCATAGTCCACCACACTTGCACCCAGCTCAACCGAATGCACCGGATTGGGATACCAGTTTATATTCCAGCGGGCGGTACGATAATTAATATCAGAGTTTAGTAAATAGGAATTTTTCCGGTTGCTTTCCATATTTTCTTCCACCTGGTAGAAGTAATCACTAAAACCAATCAAGACATCCGAGCGCAGATTATCAGCCAGCCAGCCGCCCCAGCGCAAAGACCCCAGGGTGCTTTCGTAGTTGAAGGCAGAATTGGCCATCATCATAAAATCATCCCGACTGCGGTAGGCAAAAAGGGAGAAGAACTGCCTTTCTGTAGGTTTAAAATTAATCACCCCTGCCAGATCATAGAAGCCTGCTTCGCTATTCATCAGTTCTGTGTCGGGCATGTTTTCCAGAAACCAGTTGGAGTAGGAAGTTCGGCCAGAGAGCGACACTGAGAGCTTATCCTGGTAAATGGGGGTTTGCAGCTGCAGGCGCGAGTTCAGGATGCCCAGCCCACCGCTGAGCCGGGTCTGATCAATTTCCTGATCACTCATATTGATATCCATTACCGAAGAAACCCGTTCACCAAATCGGGCAGGAATACCTGCCTTAAGCAAATCGACCCGGGTTATCATATCGGAGTTTACCACCGAAGTAAGGCCAAACAAATGGGAGGAGTTAAAGAGCGGAACTCCTTCCAGCAGGATAAGGTTTTGATCCACACTTCCTCCACGCACATTAAACCCACTTCCAAATTCACCTACCGATTGCACGCCGGGCTTCAGGGTTATGCTGCGGATGATATCACTTTCTCCGAAACTTACCGGCAATTCGCGTAAGGTACGTGCATCCATACTCACTATGCTCATACGTGTACCGCCGATATTGTCGCCCATGCGCCGGGCACTTATGGTAACCCCTTCCAGCTGTACAAAATCTTCAAACAGCTCCAGTTCAATTTCACCCCCACCAAAGAGGAATAATTCACGGGTCAAATCCTCGAAGCCGATATAAGACACCCTGATACGATGTTCTCCTACGGGCAGGAGAAAAGAGAAGCTTCCGTCAATATCTGTTGTTGCTGCATGCGGGGTATTTTCAATGCTTACGGTGGCACCGGGCAGTACAGAGCGAGACTGCCCGTCGTACACCCGTCCTTCAACACGTGCACGGGTAAAGCGCCCCAGGTCGGCAGGGTCGCCGACATAAATTCTGTTATCGTCTATTCTTACCTCACCCCTTCTCTGCCCTTCGGCAGGCAAAATTACAATGTTGCGCCCCTGCTGCAGCCAGCTCATGGAGGTGCCGGCAGTAAGTGCATCGAAAAATTCATTGATGGATAGTTGCCTGTGGTTTTCGGGAAGAGATAATTCCTGCAGCCATTCATCCCTGTAGAAAATATTTATCTGATTTTCCTTTTCCAGTAAAGAAAAATACGCTGCAAGGGTGGTGTTTTTTTCATTCCGTGTAACCGACTCCGCAGATTGTGATAGTGCAGCCGGAGAAAAGAAAAAAAATAAAGCAATAAAAAATACAGATATCCTGTGAATGCCCATTACATAATAATAGTGTTAGCAATAGTTTGAACGCTAAGGCCTACAGGTTAATTGGTCAGAAATAATTGTGTGTAAGAGGTAAAAGTGCAGCAACAAATATACTAAATT
>SLOR01000293.1 GCA_007132395.1 Bacteroidales bacterium | reverse complement strand
GAATCCAAAACACAGGTGCACCTGGAAATATGGCATGAAAGCAGAAAGCTTAATCCCGAAGACTGGATTACCCGGCTCCGATAATTTATAGCCTGATGTTTATTCGGACACTTGTCAAAATGACCTGAATTTAATGTTTTTTTGGCCCCGCCTTCAACAGGTGGTAAAGTGCGTTTGTCGAAGTGCTCAAGTTCCGGGATTTTACCGGTCACTGAGCCTGTCGAAGTGACCTTGGTTTGCATCTAACTTCGGCTTTGCCGGGCTCAGCCTCCGAAGAAGTAGCGTCAACACCGAACCGTTGACTCTTTTGAAAAAGCACCATTGTTTAATTATAGTAAGATTGCGGATAATCATACTAATATTTTCATAACTTTGCTGCGAGCATAAAAAAGATACAACCATGAATACTGCATTTATAACAGCCATGATTGGCCCTCCCGAAATTATTATTATCGCCCTCGTACTCCTTTTACTTTTTGGCGGAAGAAAAATCCCTGAACTCATGCGTGGCCTGGGCAAAGGCATGAGGGAATTCAAGGATGCTCAGAAAGAAGAAGAAAAAAACTCCTCTTCTGAGAAAAAAGAAGAATAAACCTGTCTTTCCTGCGTTAATTACCCGGAATCCTCAATGGCTTTCCTCTACGTGATATTAACAAGTAAAATCACGTAAATCCCTCTTGTATGCTTTGGCAAAAATCGCAATTTTTGCAGGGTTTGTTTATGCCTGTAAAAATTAAACCCTTTGGGGGAATATTGCGTACAACATAACTACAAAGAGTAAGTAATTTATCAACCTTTTATTCCTGTTACAATGTCCGGAAAACCTTTTCTTCAACTTTCATCGCTTATTTTCATCGCCATTTTCTACCTGTCTTCAGCGGCATCAGCACAACAACAGGATAATAAAGAACAATCTGAAACAGAGATAGAGATTAAAACCCTTGCCCCCGACGATCCCATAGTAGCAACCCTTGACAGCCTTGCCATGCTCACTGTTTTCCGCAACCTGGAAAAACGCATGGATACCTCCGTGGTAACAGGTAAGTTTCCTCCCGGCTTTGTACCCCATTACGACGACTCTGTTTACAAAGCGCGCATTGAAGCCATCAATGCCTATTCGCCCATGGAGTTCGTGTTCAATGCCTATGTAAAAACCTATATTAACGTATACGCCAACCGTCGCAGAGACCTTACTGAAAGGGTGCTGGGACTTGCCGAACTCTATTTCCCCCTCTTTGAAGAACAGCTGGACAAACACAACCTGCCCCTGGAATTAAAATATTTGGCAGTGGTAGAATCGGCCCTGAACCCAGTGGCCCGATCAAGGGTAGGTGCCACCGGCCTGTGGCAGTTTATGTACGGCACGGGTAAAATGTATGACCTACAGGTAAACAGCATGGTAGACGAACGCAGCGATATTTACAAATCAACCATTGCTGCTGCAGAACATTTCGTTGACCTTTACAAAATTTATAACGACTGGAACCTGGTGCTTTGCGCATATAATGCAGGCCCCGGCAATGTAAACCGCGCCATTCGCAGAGCAGGCGGCGTAAGAGATTTCTGGGCCATCCGTCATTTTCTGCCCCGCGAAACACAAAACTACGTTCCGGCATTCATGGCCGTTACCTACGTAATGATGCATGCCGCCGACCACAACCTTTACCCCAATCCTCCCATCTACTCTCATTTCGATGTGGACACCCTGGAAGTAAAGCAGCAGCTGAGTCTGCGTACCGTTAGCCAGTTTTTGGACATCCCCCTGGAGCACCTGCGTTATCTCAACCCGTCTTTCCGACAAAACATCATCCCTCATAATGCCCGTAAACCTTACTACTTACGCATTCCCCGCGATTATACAGGACTGTTCATTGCCAATGCCGATACCATCTATAACCACAAAAGCCCGGATGAAATCAGACAGGCAGAACTGGCGGCACAGATGCAGGAAACTACCGTACACGTGGTGAGAAGCGGCGAAGTACTGGGTTCTATTGCCCGAAGATACGGCACTTCCGTGGGAGAAATACAAAGACTCAACAACCTGAGAGGTACCCTCATACGCCCGGGACAGAGACTCATTGTAAGAGCACCTGCAAGGCCTACCACCACCGTGGCTTCCAACGCCAATACCCACGTGGTAAGAAGTGGCGAAACACTCGGAATTATTGCAGGAAGATACCGTGTAACGGTGAACCAACTACAGCAATGGAACAACATCTCCGGCACCACCATTTTCGCAGGACAAAACCTTGTGGTACGCCAACCCGAAAATTTCACAGCACAGGCACCTGTTGAAGAACCTGCTGTGAAAGACCAGCAGGAGACAGAAGAAGAATTTTCAGGCTACATTTATCACGTCGTGCAGGCCGGTGACACCTTACAGGAAATCGCTGCCCGTTACGAGGATATTACCGTGGAAGAAATCAAGGAGATGAACGAACTTAGTGGCGGCAGCCCACTTGTGCCCGGACAGCGTTTGATTGTTGGTGTAGAAGAATAAGCTCTCCCCCCGAAAAGCTGAATCACTTAAAAACTCTTGCCTGCCATTACCTGCCGGACGGGTAAAATACATATTTTTGTATTAATTAAGGCCTCCTCATAAACTAAGTATATGGATTCAGGCGTTACCATTATACAAAACAAAGAAACATATCATGAGAAAACTATTGATTTTACTCATCGCATTGACTACCCTGTCATGCGGTACAGTTGACAGGCCCCAAAAGCCTTCTGCAACAGGAAGGACGGGAGAAATGCTTGTGATAACCCCCAAATCTAAATGGGATGGCTATGCCGGAAACCTGATACGAAATGTTTTTGCCGACACCATTCAGTGGTTGCCCCAGCCCGAACCCTATTTTAACCTGATACAGCTTGACGAATCGGGTTTTGTAAAACTATTTGAAACCCACCGTAATATCCTTTTCGTGGATTTTGACCCTGCCATGGAAAGAGCAAAGGTGGAGTCCAGCCGCCACGTGTGGTCTTACCCCCAGAGGGTAATAAGGGTTACCGTGCCCGACGAAGCAGCCCTGCAAAGGGTGCTGGAAAACAACAGGCAGTCGTTAATCGATATGTATGTTGAAACAGAGAGGGAAAGGCTCATCAATGCATACGGGCGCATGATCAACTTTTCGGCCCGCAACCTGGTAAGACAAAAGTTTCAGCTGGATATTACCGTGCCCGAAGGATATTTCGTGGCCAAATCGGCACAGGATTTCGTGTGGCTGCGACAAACAGGTACCCGGGACGACATCGACCTGGGCTTACTTATTTATGTGCTGCCCTACACACATCCCGACAAGGATTTTAATGAGCGCACCATCTGGGGTCGCCGCGATAGCATTACCAAAATGCATATTCCCGGTACATTTGAAAACAGCTATATGACCACCTACCCCGAATTCCCACCCGTGTTCCGCGAAATCAACTTCAACGGAAGCTATGCAAAAGAAGCCAGAGGTTTCTGGAGAGTGCAGAATGATTTTATGGGAGGTCCTTTTATTAATATCACCTACGTGGACGAAGCCACCGGCCGGCTGGTAGTACTGGATGGTTTCGTGTACCGTCCCAACAAAGACAAAAGAGATTACGTAAGGCAGGTGGAGGCACTAATGTACAGTGTGAAGCCTTATACTGGTGAAACGGAAACGGATGAAGAGCAACCTGTTTAGGGGGGATATAAAAAAGAAAGAAGCTGTTTCACATGCTTGATGCTAAATGGACGCTGAGCCCGTCGAAGCGTCTGCTGATTATCAGGCAGATTGTCGCTTCGACATGCTCAGCGACCGGTGAACATCAAAAAAGTGACTCCGGAGGGACTCGAACCCCCAACCGACAGAACCGGAATCTGCTATTCTATCCAATTGAACTACGGAGCCTTGAGGAGTGCAAAAATAGTAATTTTTCAACTATCTTTGCAGCGAATTTAATCAATTACAATTTATATGGAAGATTTCGGAAAAACCATCATCATTTCTGACGAAGATATCAACCGCAGAGCAAGCCAGCTCATCAACTCCCGCAAGGAGGGCATTGACAGGAAGAAAACACTTACTTCCATCATGGGCCTTATCGACCTTACCACCCTGGAAGGGGCCGATACCGATGAAAAGGTCATAAAGATGTGTCAAAAAGGGATGGGTATTGAAAGCCTTGGATTGGGTCTGCCCAATGTGGCCGCCGTTTGCGTGTATCCTACCCTGGTGAAAACCGCCCGCGAAGCCCTGGAAGGCAGCCGCCTGAAGGTTGCCGCAGTAGCAGGAGCATTCCCCGCAGGGCAATCGCCCATCGACATAAAAGTTGCTGAAGTAAAATACACCGTGGGCCAGGGTGCCGATGAAATTGATATGGTGATTTCCCGCGGAAAATTTCTGCAGGGAGAATACAACCTTGTATTTGACGAAATAGCCGCTATTAAAGAAGCCTGTGGCGATACCCACCTGAAGGTGATACTGGAAACCGGTGAGTTGCAATCGGCCACCCTCATCAACCGTGCCAGCGAAATTGCCATGAAGGCCGGTGCCGACTTTATCAAAACCTCTACCGGAAAAGTGCAACCTGCCGCCACCGAGCATGCCATGCTGGTGATGCTGGAAGCCATCAAGGACTATTACGAAGCCACAGGAAAAATGGTGGGCATCAAACCCGCCGGGGGCATCAGCGATGCAGATACCGCGCTCAACTACTACATACTTACCGAAGAAGTGCTGGGCAACGAATGGCTCAACAAGGACTGGCTGCGCATTGGCGCCAGCAGACTGGTGGATGCACTCATCGATGAACTGAAATAAACGGTATTAGGATTTCCGGCGCAGTATTCTTTTTACGGCACGGAAATGCGCACCATACCAGCTTACACTGAACAGGCGGGCAAAGACATAGTTTCTTGCCTGCCTGTTCCATAGTATACGGGCGGGTAATACCAGGTACTTCTGCGCTGCCATGATACTTACCAGATACCACTTCCTGCGCCCGGGGTTCATTGTCAGAACGCGCTTATGCCGCCTCAGTAAGCCTTTTCCCCTGCGTGATTGACTCAATTCCCGCGGCATTTCCAGCCCGAAACATTTGTACATTAATTTCAGGTAGCCCTGTGCCGCCGAAGGGAAATACCCCCATTGCGCAAAAACCTCCTGCAGGTTTTCTTCCCGGCTCATCAACAACAAATCATACAAATCCCTTAAGGAAACCTGGGCATGATAATGGCCGCTATGCATGAGCTGGGCATGCATAAAATTATGCACGATGCGATGGTGGGGATGCATGAGGCAGAAGCCAGGAATTCGCCCTGAGGAAACCTGCCGGGCAAAAACCTTTTCTCCGTCAAAATGCTTATGGTAGAGGTACTGTACGGGCATACGGTGTATTTCCACACCCGCCACCTTATCTTCACGCAACAGGATGGGATAGTGCAT